>CAYXEE010000253.1:0-4218 GCA_964463935.1 uncultured Chitinophagaceae bacterium
CTTTTTTATTGGTAAATCGTTTTCCCGTTAACGGTTTAATTTCATCTGTGGCAATTCCCTCTTTTTCCAATTCTGCTAAAACGCTGCGGGAAATCTCATACGGCACCGGATAAATAATTTTCTGTTCAAATACATTTTGAATAAAAAAGAGAGAAACAAATGAAATCAATCCTGCGCTTAACGGAGCAACAACCCAGCCCATTGCAATTTTTCCGAAGACTTTAAAATTAATGGAATACGGATCTTTTGCCAGCCCCGCCCCCAGCACTGCGCCGATGAATGCCTGCGTTGTTGATAGCGGAACAAGAGGAATAGAAGGAAGATTCATCTTTAACAACGCCGATTCAATTGCTTCCGATGTGAACAGCGTTAAAACGAAAAATTCTGCCAACACAACAATAAAACCGGTAAGCGGAGAAATTTTATACAAATCTTTTCCTACCGTATCCATTACATTTCTGCCGTAAGTAAAAATTCCTACAGCAATCGCCGCGCCGCCGAGAAAAAACAATTGGTGCGTTCCGGTCAACGTAATAATTCCGCCCACAGAAATTTCCTTAAACAACGAAGTGGACGCAAACATTCCCATGACATTGGCAATATTGTTTGCGCCGAGAGAATACGAAGCCATCGCGCCGACAACGATCAATCCAATGCGCGTATATTGATCAAGTTCAAGAAGATGAATTTTCCATTGCAGAACTGTTCGTTTGAAAATTTTAAAAATTATGTAGGCAAAAATTCCGGCAATAATCGGCGAAGCAACCCAGCTAAAGAGAATTTTATTCAGCGCGTCAAAATCTGTCGGCGAGCCGGTAAAAATATTCCATCCGATTATTGCGCCAATAACCGCCTGCGATGTTGAAACGGGAAGTTTTGCCCGCGTCATTGCCGTTATTGCAATTCCAACGGCAAGGGCAACGGCAAAACTTCCGGCGATAGCGTTAATTGGTCCAAATTCGTTAATTGTTTTTGTTGTTCCTGCGCCGCTGATTACAGAGCCGAGAATAACAAAAATTCCGCCGATAATTGCCGCCGTTCGGAATTTTACCATTTTGGAAACTACCGCAGTTCCAAAAACATTTACAGCATGGTTTGCGCCAAGCGACCAACCGAGAAAAAGTCCGCTGCTGATAAAAAACCATGTAGAAATATCGAACACTATTCAAACCTTTTAATAATTGCAATGGAAAGCCGGTCGCACACGTCTTCAGATTGTTCGGCTATGCGTTCTATATGAAATGTAAAATACCGTATGTGAATTTTTTGACTTAAATGGTCATCCGTTCTAAATGCGGCGCGTTTAATTTTTTCTGCAATTTTATTTGTCTCTTTTTTGTAGAACTGTACTTTTGTAACATAATCGCGCACCGCATCAATATTTTTAAAGTACGAGCGAATTCCACTCACAGTATTTTCTAAACAGGAAGCAGATGTTTCACACAAATCTAAAAAATCCTGCCGCTGTTCCGGCATTATTTTTGGAATTTCTACGGAAAACTCCAGCAGTGTTTCGGTTGTAATGTTTAATGCTTTGTCGCAGCTTTCCATCAATCCAAGCACGTCGCCGCGCGATTCTGGAATCAGCGTTCTGGTGTACAATTTAATTTCAATGTTTCTTCGCAAATCATCCGCTTTGTCTTCAATCTTGCGAAGCTCTTTACAATAATTTTCAAATTCCTCCGCTTGATTATCCAGATAACATTTTATTCCCTGACGAAAAACTAGCCCTCCCTTAATGACAAGGTCAAGATATTCGTCTATTTGCGATTCTATTTTCGATGTAGTTTTAAAAAATAACGACATACGTCCCTCAAAAAAAATTATTTCGATTTTCTTTTTAATAACTCATGTTACGCAAAATAACAATTATGGTCATGCTGAGCGAGGCGCTCTTAAGTTTGTAAGGTCATCCTTCGACTTATCCTTAAAAAACAAAGGATTTGCTCAGGATGACCTTTGGTTTTGTGCCGAGTCGAAGCATTTTTTTGATTTTGCGTAACTTCAGTAATAAATTAGAATAAGCCAAAAACTCCGTGCGGCGTTATACCCAAAAATCTAAACCATGTTTCGCCGGCGGCAATATTTAAAAGCCACGCAATACACATCATTGTTATTCCGAATTTAAATGTATCGGCTAAACTGTAATGATCTGTTTCATACAATAACGCAGCAGGTTTGCTGTTAAACGGCAATACGTACACATGTTCAATCATAAATGCCACGGGGAGCGCCAGACTTATTACTTCAAATCCAAATCTGTTGGCAACGCCGATAGCAATCGGAATAAAAATCATTGCGCGCATTGTTTTTGATTGAAATACCAGCGCGCTAAAAGTCATCAGCGCCGTTAGCGATACATACAAAACCCAAAAATGCGTGTTATTTCCAATTCCGAGAAAATTAAAAAAAGCGTTCACGCAAATTGTCGGAAGATCGGTTGCATCTAAACCGCTTCCCAGCGTGTACGCGCCGGCAGAAAAAAGCATAAGATGCCACGGTATATCCACTTCGTTCCACTGTACAATTCCGTATTTTGGAAGAAGCGCAACAATAGCTCCGATAAACGCAACAGCAGTCGGACTGATTCCGTGTAAGCTATCGGTTGCCCAAAATCCGAGTATTGTAATAAAAATTACTGTGGATTTAATTTCTGTTTTTGTCAGCGGACCAAGTTTTAAATATTCTTCACGCAGCCGTTCCATTCCCCCTTCAATCTGCGGAATGCGTTCTTCCGGTTTCAGCGGAAAGAAAATTTTCATTGCAATAAGATATCCGAGAAACATCATCGTCAGCATAAACGGAAACATCGCCAGCATCCAATCTGCAAAAAAAACATTTCCCCCGATTGCACCGCCGATAATTGCCGCGCCTAAAAGATTTGCGCCCGAACCTGTTACAAACGCTCCAGCGCCAAGATTGATGTTTAACAAATTTTGAAGAACAATACTTCTGCCGAAATTATTTCTATTTTTTCCTCCCTGCGCGCCGTAAATTGCGGCAATTACCATAAAAATAGGAAGTAAAATTGCCGCTTTTGCCGTTGTTGCCGAGATAAACGCGGACATAATCATATTGATTATGATAAAACTGATAAATATTGAACTTGCATTTTTTCCGAAACGGAGTATCAACCACAATGCAAACCGTTTTGCTAGTCCGGTTACGACAAGCATACTTGCAAGAACGAAGGACATAATATTCAGCCACATTACCGGATGACCAAGCTGCGCATACGCCGTTTTTTCCGAAAGCACTCCTGTTAACACCAAACTGATTATTAACATAAGCGATGTTAAATAATTCGGAATTGCCTGCGTCATCCACAGAATAATTGACGCCGAAAAAACTGCAAGCATATATTCGTTGATACGGATAAATTTCTCAATTCCGATTTTGGAAAGATTTTGTTTTGCGGCTTCCGTTACAACATCGGAAATTTGCAGCGATTGGAGAAATGGCAGCTTAACAACAAACGCAAACAATAAAAATGCAATTAACGCCAACAGCGGACCGGAAAGAGCAAAATATTTTTCAATCGGTCCTTTATCGCGTTTGGGAAGCCGCTCGACTCGGTAATTGTGCATATCGAGCGGATCAAAGGTAGTCATAACATTCTCAATTTTTTTTACGAAGTTTATTTCCATTTTGTAAATGGATTTTTCATTAACATTGAATTGTAATACTTTGTATCGCCGGTAACTTCTTCGCCGAGCCATTCCGGTTTTTCAAATGTTTCCGTTTCGGAAGCGAGTTCTATTTCTGCAAGAACAAGACCTTGGTTTTCTCCGTAAAATTCATCCACTTCAAATGTATGATTTCCCGCTTTCACCAAAAATCTTGTTTTATCAATAACTCCCGGCTCGCAAATTTTTAGCAATTCTTCTGTTTCGGTCGGCGGAATTTCTTTTTCCCATTCAAATCTGCTTGCGCCGGAATCATTTCCAACTCCTTTAATCGTAAGAAATCCTTTATCGCCTTTAATACGCACGCGCACGGTTCGTTCCGGTACGGAAGAAAGATATCCCTGCACAATGCGCGTTTGCTTACCGACAAACGGTTTAAAATCTCCCTTTACTAAAAATTTTCGTTCAATTTCTTTTCCCATAAAAATTCTCCTTATTATTGGAAGTTACGCAGATGGTCATGCTGAGCGAGGCACTCTTAAGTTTGTAAGGTCATCCTTCTACCAAAGGTATCCCTTCGGGAGGCGCATCC
>CAYXEE010000254.1:0-4194 GCA_964463935.1 uncultured Chitinophagaceae bacterium
AAGCATCGGCTTCGTGCAGGCAGGCTCAGCATGACCATCTGCGTAACTTCAGTAACTAACAAAAAAAATGGGAGTTCGTTTGAACTCCCATTTTTTTTCTTCTGTTGCGCACAAAAATTTTTTATTTCTTCGGCGGCTTCGGCAGATTTTTTGAAAGAGAAGCAAGTATTCCCCCTTTGCGTTTATTCTGCGGAACTTTTTGCAGCGGCTCATCTTTATGCCGGTGATTAAAATAATACTGCTGACCGATGGACAAAAGATTGAACGTGAAATAATACAAATTCAATCCCGCCGGAAAGAAGTTGAACATAATCGTCATCATTATCGGCATCATCCATATTAACATTTTTTGGTTCGGGTCTGTTATTGTTTGTTTCTGCTGAAAGTACATTGTTATTCCCATCGCCAATGTTAATCCGCTTAAGTGATTGCCGATAAGCGGCAGACTGAATGGAAACTGCACTAGTACATCCGGACGCGATAAATCGGTAATCCACAACATAAACGATGATTGACGCAGCTCAATGGCGTGCGTAAACAACGCGTACAGCGCAAACAAAATTGGCATCTGCAAAACAAGCGGCAGACATCCGCCCGCAGGATTCACTCCGTATTCTTTATACAACTCCATCACCTTCATATTCATCGTGCTCGAATCGTTTTTATACTTTTCTCGTATTTCCGTCATTAGCGGCTGAAGTTTCTGCATTTTGCGCATAGAATTCATACTGCTTTTGGTCAGCGGATGCAGCGCAAGTTTTATGATTAGAGAAAAAACTATAAGAACAATTCCCCAGTTCGGAATAAATGAATTCAAAAATTTCATTAACGGAATAAACATATACACCGTCAGCGGACGAATCCACGACCAGCCGAGCGACATTATCTGCTCTAACGATGTATTGTATTCTTTTAATAGTGAAATTTCTAACGGACCGAAAAACACCGTCAGCGATGTTTGTTCGTTATTGGAATTTTTGAAAGGCATCTTAAGCGCAATGGCGTATTTTTCTACAATGCCGCCGTTGGCTGCTGCAATGTGATGTCCTTCAATATACGCGCCGCTTGCTTTTTTGTCGTTGGAAATCATGGCAACGGCAAAATATTTGTTTCGCATTGCAACCCAATCGGTAGAACCGGTAGAATTTAAGGTTGGAACTTCGTCTGCCGATGCGGCGTCTATTTCCGCTAATTCTCCGCCGGCATAAGCGTACGCCGCCGCCGCGTAAGATTCATCCACGCTGTTCGCCTCTTGGTATCGGAGCGTATTTTCCCACACAATTTGATATTCATAATTTGCAATAACATTTTGCATTCCAACAAAAGCTATGTCTGCGGCAAAATCATTTTTTCCGTTTTTGAATGTCAATTTCTTTACAATTTTTCCTTCGGCAGAGCGCAGAACCGCTTCAAGAACGTATTCGTCGTTTCCGGAAAGTTTTACTTTTCCAAACGCCGCAGAAGAAAAATCAAAATATAAATCTTTCGTGTTTATCAACTTTCCGTCTGTTGTGGTAAACAGCAGACTGAAATCGCCGCTTGTGGAATCGCTGACAAGTTGAACCTGGTGTTCTTTATCCCACGTTTTATATTGTTTCATCTCCCATTTTTTTATTACCGCCCCTTTGGATGAAATAACCGCGGTGTAATCATCGGTTTCTATCGTAATAAATTTTTCTTTGCCGTTTTCTCTGCCGGAAAAATATTTTCCGTAAAGATTGCTTTCAATGTTTGCCGTTTGCGGCGCAGGCGCTTGAACGATAGCGCGTTCTATTTTCGGCGATTGCGCCTGCTGCGCTGAATCGCCGGCAATTTTTTCTGTTGTTTGTTTTTGCTGCTGCGGCTGCGGTTTGGGAGATGTGTACCACATCCACACCATCAGCACTGCGGCTATTAATACAAAACCTAATGTTGTTTGTTTATCCATTTTCTTTTACTGCTCCAATTTCATTCTTGTTTAGATTCGGGAACCGGATCGTATCCACCTTCGTGATACGGATGACATTTTAAAATTCTTTTTATTGAAAGAAACATTCCGCGCATCGCGCCATGTTTCTGCAATGCTTCAACGGCGTACTGCGAACAACTCGGATAAAACCGGCACGAATTTGCCGGAAGAAACGGCGATATAAGCATTTGATATATTCGGAGAAAAACGATTAAAATATATTTCATTGCAGCGTCTCAATTATTTTCTTTTTCGTTTCGTTCCAGCTTTCAACAATATCGTGCAAGGTTAATCGGCGCAATTCTTTTCCGCCGGAATTTCTATAAAGAAAAATTATTTTTGCCGATCTGTTTTTTTCTCTTAGCGCTTCGCGTAAATCTGTCGAATGTAAGCGCGCCGTTTCTCGCAGCAGCCGCCGTAGTCTGTTTCTATCCACGGCAAGCGGCGCTCTCTTTTTTGAAATAGAAAATCCCCATTGCACGGGGGATTGTTCTGTTGTTTCGTCAAACAGAACGTAGCACTGAATTAGAGCGCCGTAAAAGCAAACTCCTTTGTCAAAAACATTCCGAAAAACTTGGTATCCGCGTAGAATTGATGATTTTGAGAGCGTGTTCCGCACACAGTTTGCGGCTTTCTTCTATTGTTGTTTGCTGCGTTCCGAGAAGTGAACGCGAGCGCCGATTATCGTTCGTCGCTCACGGTTAATTTATGGCGTCCTTTTGCGCGGCGGCTTGCTAAAACTTTCCGCCCATTCTTTGTGGACATTCTTTCGCGAAAGCCGTGCGTATTTTTACGTTTGCGCTTATGCGGTTGAAAAGTGCGTTTCATGTATTCTCCTTAAATAAATAGATTTTCATATTCTCAAATTTTACTAAAAATACAAAAATTACCGCCGATTTACAAGAAACAATTACAAACGTAAAACGAATTTTTGTTTTCTTACTTTGCTGAAGTTACGCAAGAAGTTCGGATTAGATGAAGTCCGCCGAAACTTGTGGCGGAAGGCGAACTCCATCTAATAACTATTAGTTCAAAAAATTTTTCCGAATTTCTAAAAACTTTTTTCTTGACATCGGCTCTTTCTGCGTGTATAATCGTATAATGTATGTGTTGTGTTTTAATGTGAAAAAAATGTGGATAACTTTTTCCGCGCTGTTTTCCTGTTATTTGGCTTTATTTCTTGTTGCTTTTTATATTCACATCGGCTGTTGATAACTTGTGTTAATAACTTTTAGGCGCATTAAATATCAATAACTTAGCGGATGTATTTTAATGTGTATAATTTTCTCTTTTTCCTAACTTATTCTTTTGGGAAAAATATTGCTGTGGAAAAATTTGTGAATAACTTCTTACTTACTGTTGATAACATTTTAATTTCATGATAACTTTTAGCGACTCGCCTACTGTTGAAATGCAACAATTAGAAAATTCTGTGTTTTCCCTTTGGGGCGATTTCCTTGCGCTTATTCAGCCGCAGATAAATTCTCAAAGCTTTAAAACTTGGTTTGAGCCGATTAAACCTTCAAAATTAGAGGGAAACGAGTTAACGGTAAACGTTCCCAGTCAATTTTTTTACGAATGGCTTGAAGAACATTACCATTCTCTTATTAGTTCTTCGCTGCGTAAAGTTATCGGCGAAAACGCAAAACTTGTGTATAATGTTTTGCCTGTTGATGATAATGAAAGTTCTTCTACGCTCGTAATTCCTCAGCCGGAACCGTTAATTAAGCAGGAAACATATTTTACTTTGCAATCTTCCCCTTCCGAAACTTTACAGAAACTTCCATACGAAAAAACAAACTTAAATAAACGCTACACTTTTGCCAATTACATTAAAGGAGAAAGCAATCAGTTGGCGCGCGCGGCGGCAACTGCCGTTGCTAATAACCCCGGAGGCACTTCTTTTAATCCGTTAGTTTTATACGGCGGCACTGGGCTTGGAAAAACGCATTTAATGCAGGCAATCGGCAATTATGCGCTGGAAAACGGCAAAGCAAATCGGGTTATTTACGTTACAAGCGAAAAATTTACCATAGAATTTATTGACGCTATCCGCGCCGACCGTGCCAATGATTTTTCCGCGTTTTACCGCAGTATGGATATTCTTATTGTGGACGATATTCAATTTCTTTCCGGTAAACCGGGAACAATTGAAAGTTTCTTCCACACGTTTAATTCGCTTCACCAAGCAGGAAAGCAGATTATTCTTTCTTCCGATAGACCGCCGAAAGAATTGCAAGGAATTG
>CAYXEE010000255.1:0-4170 GCA_964463935.1 uncultured Chitinophagaceae bacterium
CGCGCAGACGGACAAATGTTCTCATAATTTCAATATTCACTTGAACAGCACGTTTGCTTGTAAGAATACTGGAGAGCATAAGAATTCCGTGTTCGGTAAAGGCATAAGGCAATTTACGAGTTCCACCCCAACTTGATGTTCCAAATTGGAACATCAAGTTTTCAAACTCTTTTTTGGAAAGTTGAAACATGAAGTCGCTTGGGAATCTATCAATATTTCTTTTCACAGCTTTATTTAATTCACGGGTTTGTACACAATAAAGTTCTGCTAAATGTTTATCAAGCATCACTTTTTGATTTCGAATTACCAAAATTCTATTCTCAATAATTTCGGAAGGAATTACCATATAATTTTTCATGTCTAATGAATTTCAATTCCATGTTTCTTTTGAAATTTTCGCAAATCTTCTAAACTCATCGGCTGGGGAAGTTCTTTCAGTAATTCGTTCCATGTTTTCGAGTTCTTATTACTTCCCATTTCTACCATCGTAATACAATTTTCAACCGGACAAACAATGTAGCACAAGCGGCATCCAACACAATCTGTTTGCAGAACGGTTGGTTGATTGTATTTTTCAATTACTCCATCTACTCGTTTAGATTTTGGTTTCAAGTCAATACATTGATGCGCTGTATCTTCGCAGGCAATGTAACAGAGATTGCATTGAATACATTTTTTCTCATCAATCTTCGCAACTGCTTTGTACAGCAAATTCATTTCTCCGAAATTGGAAATATTCGGCAATGCTTTCCCGCGAAATTGTTCGATGTTCGTAAAACCTTTTTCTTCCATCCAATTTGATAAACCGTCAATCATATCTTCAACAATTCGAAATCCATAATGCATCGCGGCGGTGCAGACTTGCACGCTTGTTGAACCAAGCAGAATAAATTCGAGCGCATCTTTCCATGTAGAAATTCCACCAATGCCTGAAATTGGAAGTTGAATTTCCGGATCGCGTGCAATTTCTGCAACCATATTTAGCGCAATTGGTTTTACTGCGGGACCAGCATATCCGCCGTGTCCACCTTTCCCACCGCGCGATGGTTCAATTTGAAATGTATCAAGATTCACTCCCATAATTGTGTTGATTGTATTTATGAGAGAAATTCCATGTGCGCCACCTTTTTTTGCAGCGCGTCCGGGGAAACGAATGTCTGTAATATTCGGCGTGAGTTTTACTAGAACAGGAATTGTTGAAACTTCACAAACCCATTCTGTAATCATCGCGCAGTATTCCGGAACTTGTCCAACGGCAGAACCCATTCCGCGCTCGCTCATTCCATGCGGACAGCCGTAATTCAATTCAATTCCATCGGCGCCGGAATCAATTGTTCGTTTCACTATGTCGTGCCAGATTTGTCGGTCAGATTCAACCATAAGCGATGCAACGACCGCATGTTTTGGAAATCGTTTCTTGGTCTCATAAATTTCTTTCAAATTTATTTCAATCGAACGGTCGCTGATAAGTTCTATATTATTTAATCCAATAATTTTTTGTCCGTTGTAATCAATTGCGCCGTAGCGGTTCACCACATTCATTACAGGCGCGCCGATTGTTTTCCACACTGCGCCGCCCCAGCCAGCTTCAAACGCTTTGCACACTTGATAACCGGAATTTGTAGGAGGCGCGGATGCAAGCCAAAACGGATTTGGAGATTTTATACCTGCGCAGTTTATACTTAGGTCAGTCATGTAATCCTCGAAAGTGTTCTTTTATTAAATGCTAAAGACAAAAATAAAGTATGTGATTATTGTTTTGAGGTTTGAGGTTCATGTTCCTTATTCTTGATTGATTAGAATCCAACTTTATATTTAGATTTTTCAACAGGTACCATTAACTGACGAATTGCCTCAAACACTGTTTTAATTTGTTTATCATGGGTTTCATATTTTTGTTCTAATTTTTCTAACTCCCTTGCAAGGTCTTTATGTGTAGAAAGAATTTCCCGGAGTTTTGCAAACGCACGCATGATAACAATATTAACTTGTATCGCACGTCCACTTCTCAAAACACTCGATAGCATTGCCACACCATGCTCAGTAAATACAAAGGGGGTTTTCGATATCCGCCACGTTTTTTTGATATCGCAATTTGCGATATCAAAGTTGAATTTTCCTCTTCAGAAAGCTGAAACATAAAATCTGACGGGAATCGTTGAATGTTTCTTTTGACCGCCTCGTTTAATCTCATTGTTGGGGCATCATACAACTTCGCAAGGTCACGATCTATCAACACTTTTTGACCACGAATAAAAAGTATTTTGTTTTGTATGACATCAATTGGTAAAAGTGAATTTTTCGTTACGACTCTCATCTTTTATTTTTTCGGAATCAAGAAGTTATGAATTCCGTACGCAGCACGCTTTCCATCGTACGCAGCGTTCACTACTTCTTTGCCGCCGTTAATACAATCGCCTCCCGCAAAATATTTTGGATTTCCTGTTTGATAATTTTTATTTACAGCAACCATTCCGTTACGTATTTGCAATTGTGGAATTGCAGATAAAAACGATTCATCAATATTCTGTCCAACAGCTTTGATAATCATATCTACTGGAATTGTAAATTCTGATTTTGGAATTGGAATTACTTTTCCTTTTACAATTTTTGTTTTAACACATTCAATCGCTTCAACAAATTTTTTACCGAAAATTTGTTTCGGCTGAGAAAGAAAATAGAAATTTACGCCGTCGCTTTTTGCAAGTTCATATTCAAAATCGTATGCGGGCATATGGGAACGGCTTCTGCGATAAATTATGGAAACATGTTCTGCTCCCAGTCGTTTTGCTTCTGTCGCTGCATCTATCGCGGTGTTTCCTGCGCCGATAACAGCAACGTGTTTCCCGATATGAATAGATTTCCATTTTCGCGTTGTAACTTTTTCAATAAAATCAAGAGCGTCAAACACTCCGCGTAATTCTTCGCCGGGAATTCGCAGCTGCGTTGGTTTAGGTAAACCTGCTCCAATAAAAATTGCATCGTGTTTTTTTTCTAATTCTTTCAACTTTACATCTTTACCGATTACAACGCCGGATTTAATTTTTACGCCAAATTTTTTTATCATTTCAACTTCATGAAAACTATCTTCTTGTTTCATTTTATACGGCGCAATTCCGTGCGTATCTAATCCTCCCGGTTTTTTCTTTGCATCATATATTGTTACGTTGTAACCGAGCAATGCAAGTTCTGCCGCACACGCCAAACCTGCCGGTCCTGCGCCGATGATTCCCACAGACTTTCCATTTTTTTGCGCAGGAGTGAAAAGCTGCGGCATTCCTTTTTCAACGTACCAATCCATTACATGTCGCTGCAATCTTCCAATTTGAATCGGCTTTTCACCTTTATCGTTATACACACAAGCTCCCTCGCACAATACATCCACCGGGCACGCCTTGGCGCACGTTAGCGCAATCCAGTTTGAAGAAAGAATTGTTCGCGCAGAACCTTTTAGATTATCTGTTGATATTTTTTTAATAAATGTCGAAATATCTATGTGCGTAGGACAAGCAGTCATACAAGGAGAATCAAAGCAATATAAGCAGCGGTTCGCTTCTGCTTTTGCAGCAACATCGGATAAAGCAGGTTTCAGTTCTGCAAAATTTTGTTCGTACTGCCGGTCGGAAAGTTTAGGTGCGAGATTGTTCATATAACGGTTTGAGTTTTGAGTTTAATGGTTTGTGTCAGAAGAATAATCAACTTCTGGTTCTTTCATAAAATTTGGTTTTTCAAATTGTCGTTCTACTGCTTGAATATATTTTACAAGTTTACCGCATAATAAATTATACTCTCTCAACAAATCCTTAAATAAATTTTCATCTGTAAAAGATTTCGTATCGAATAATAATTCTAAGTGTTCTATTGTTTCTTCTGCCGAACCATAAGAACGAAAAAGATAATGAATAAATTCATTTTTATACTTTCGAAGCGCATATCCTTCGACAATATTAGCTGAAACAGATTTAGATGATCTTCTTATTTGGCTTCCCTCTTCAAATCGCTCAAAAGAAGGAAGTTTAAGAGTAAGTTCGTGTATTCGTACTGCTAAGGAATGTGCACGTTGATAAATTTCTAGTTTTTTATAACCGTATTCCAATTTTAACAATTCAAATTAATTACTGAAGTTACGCAAAACAAGAAAAACGTCATGCCCGAATGCTTTAGTCGGGC
>CAYXEE010000256.1:0-4140 GCA_964463935.1 uncultured Chitinophagaceae bacterium
GCGAATATAATCGGAAGGGATTTTATCTTTGTGCGTATGCGTTATCTCAATGTAATATCCGAAAACATTATTGAAGCCGATCTTCAACGAAGATATTCCGGTTCTTTCCCGCTCTTTCTTTTGAAGATTTGCAATCCAATCTTTTGCAGAAAATGATAATGACCGCAGTTCATCCAAATCTTTGTTGAATCCTTCGCGTATTACTCCTCCATCTTCAAATTTAATCGGCGGATCGTCGGCAATTGCGCGGCTGATTGCATCGGTCAAATCAAATAATTCTTGAAGATTATTGTTGATAGAATTTAATGTTTCATTTTTTACATCCTTCCCAAACTCAACTTGGGTACCAAAAGAAGAATCCATTTCTTTTACTGGATTCTTCGCTTCGCTCAGAATGACTTTTTCATTTTCAAACTCAGTTTGGAAATTGACTGCTGAGAGAATGGCTTTAAATTTTGGAATGCTTTCAAGAATTCGTTTCAACGCAAGCATTTCGCGCGGATTTGCTCTTCCCGTTGCAATGCGTGCGATCAGTCGCTCCATATCGCCGATTTCAGAAAGTTCATTCTGCAATTTTATTCGGAACGAAGAATTTTCAACAAGAAATTTTATTCCGTTTGAACGCCAGAGAATTTGTTCTAATTTTTTCAGCGGATTGCTTACCCATTTTTTGAGCAGTCTTCCGCCCATCGGCGTATTCGTTTTATCTAATACAGAAAAAAGTGTTCCATCTGATGTCCCGCCAAGCGACGACGTAATTTCTAAATTCCGCTTTGTTGCAGGATCGAGAACAATCGTTTCATCAATGGAATACGGAACGATTTTTTGAATGTGTGCAAGATTTGCTTTTTGCGTTTCGTTCAAATAATGCATTACAGCACCGGCGGAAATTATTCCAATGCTCATTGCATCTATTCCGAAACCTTTTAACGATTGCGTTTTAAAATGCTGGAGAAGTTTTTCATTTCCGTAATCGTACTGAAAGAGCCAATCATCAAGCGAAGTAAAAATTCCTTTATGATGATTTTTAAATAACTCTTGCAGTGAATCTTTGTCCCGTTTTTGCACCAGCAATTCTGCCGGAGCGATGGATGAAAGTATTTCTGGAAATTGTCTGAATGGAAATTCCGACGCAAAAAATTCTCCTGTAGAAATATCCACAAATGAAAACCCAACAGGATCATTTGCCGCCGCAATTGCACTTGGTAATGCAATACACGCAAGATAATTATTTTGTTTTTGCTCTAATATTTTATCGGAAAACGCCACCCCGGGAGTAACAACTTCAATAACATCGCGCTTCACAATTCCTTTGGCAAATTTCGGATCTTCCAACTGCTCGCAGACAGCAACGCGCAATCCCGCTTTTAATAATTTGGGAAGATACGTTTCCAGCGCATGATATGGAAAGCCTGCAAGCGGCGTTTCACCGGAATTTGCGCCATTATTGCGGCGCGTCAGCGTAATTCCGAGAACTTTTGCCGTTGTTTTGGCATCATCATCGAACGTTTCGTAAAAATCTCCCATGCGAAAAAGCAAAATAGTATCGGGATATTTTGCTTTCACCTGCGAGTACTGCTTCATTAACGGAGTGGACATGATTTATAAATTACAAGATTCCAAAATTGAATGATTTCAAAATTCATAATCTAAAGTAGAAAAAAAAGAAAGGTGAAACAAGAAATCATTCCGTTGCATATCGTCTTCAATCTCTCTATATTTTCGCATTCAATTCAATATTTCCTCCAATACAATTATGGAGTTACTATGAAAAAAATCGCTCTTGTACTCGCAGTGATTTTTCTTTTTGCGTTTGCTGATGCGCAATTAAAAAAGCGCGTCGCCGTTTCTCGCTTTGAAGACCGCGCAGGAACAGGATACAACCATCTCGGCGAAGGCGTCGCCGATATGCTTGTTACTGCGCTTGTAAAATCCAATAAATTTTCTGTTTTGGAACGTCAAGAATTGGAAAAAGTTTTAGCAGAACAACGTCTCGGCGAAAGCGGATTAGTAACGGCAGAAACCGCTCCGAAACTTGGAAAAGTTCTCGGCGTTGAATTGCTTGTTGTCGGCTCTGTGTCGGAATTCGGAACAAAAGAAAACCAAATTTCCGGCGGACTTTCATTTTTGAGCGGCGGTATAAAACGAAAAACTTCCCGCGCCGTTGTGGATATTCGTTTAATTAACACCGTAACGGGAGAAATTATTGCCGCAGAAAAAGAAGAAGGGGAAGAATCTTCCACCGGGCTCGCCGTAAATTACGAAGGAATTGATTTCAATAATATGGACAGCTGGGACGATACCGATATCGGTAAGGCGTGCCGCAAAGCTGTGGACGGCGTTGTTGAACTGATTATTAAAAATATGGCGAGCATTCCATTTACCGGAAAAATTTTGAAATTGAACAGCGACGGAACATTGTTAATGAAACCCGGTTCCGAGGGAAATGTGAAAGTGGGAATGGAATTTGACGTGTTTCGCGTCGGCGAACCGATTAAAGATCCCGATACGGGATTAGACCTTGGCGCTGAAGAAACAAAAGTCGGACGCGTAAAAGTGATTGAAGATGCGCTGAAAGGGAAAGCGGCAAAAGCAAAAATCACCGATGGAAAAGATATTCAAGCGACTGATATATTACGCGAACCAAAATAAATTACAAAACAATTTTACCGCAGCATTCCAATTAAACATTCGTCATTCCCGTCCCGAAGGGAATGACGGTGATTTGCAGTATAAACAAAAAATAATCTTCGCGCACTTTGCGGTTAATACTTAATTATGTCTGAAATAATTTTACGAACAACAAATTTATCAAAACAATTTAAACAACGCTGGGCTGCGCGCAACATTAATCTTGAAGTTCGGCGCGGCGATGTGTTCGGATTTCTTGGTCCGAACGGCGCGGGCAAAAGTACCACCATTCGAATGATTCTTTCTCTTATTAAACCGACCGCAGGAAGCGTGGAATTATTCGGACATAATTTATTTTCAGAACGTGAAAAAGCATTGCAGAATGTCGCCGGCATTGTAGAAAAGCCGGATTTTTATTTATATCTCACCGCGTACCGCAATATGGAAATTGCCGGAGCGATGACTCTTGGAAAATCTCCCTCAAAGAAAAAAATTCTCGATACATTAGAAACGGTCGATCTTCTTGACCGCGCATTCGATAAGGTAAAAACATTTTCACACGGAATGAAACAGCGTCTTGGAATTGCGCAGGCGCTGCTGTGCGAGCCGCAATTGATAATGCTGGATGAACCGACGAACGGACTTGATCCGCAGGGAATGAAAGAGATTCGAGAATTGATCAATCATCTTTCCAAAGAGCGCGGAATTACCATATTTCTTTCATCGCATTTATTGAACGAAGTAGAGCAGGTTGCAACGCGAATGGCTATTATTAACAAAGGAACAATGGTTATTCAAGGAAACGTTCAGGAATTGCTGCAAGCAAGCGCAAACAAAGTTTTAATGAATGTTGAACCGCATAAAAAAGCAATGCGTATTTTAAAACCGCTGAAAATTGTTTACGATGTAGAAGAGACGGAGCAAGGAATTGTTGCACACATTGAACGCAACAAACTTCCGATAGTTGTAAAAAAACTTGTAGAAAACGGCTGTAACGTATTTACCATTGAACCGAAAAATTCGTTGGAAGAATATTTTTTATCCATTACAAATGAAGAATAACAATTGCCGCCGATTCGCATATTTAAATATAAAAATCTGCGAATCTGCGGCTGATTCAAACTATTCAATTGTTACCGCTGTACCGCTGGCGCTTACCATCAGCATCGTTCCGTTGCTGACTGTTTCATAATCCAAATCCACGGCGATAATTGCATTTGCGCCAAGCGAACGCGCTTGTATTTGCATTTCTTCTAAAGCAATGTTTTTAGCTTTACGCAGTTCTTCTTCATACGCCGCAGATCGTCCGCCGACTATATCGCGTATTCCTGCAAAAAAATCTTTAAAAATATTTGCGCCAAGAATTGCTTCTCCTGAAACAATTCCGAAATATTTCGTTATTTTTTTTCCTTCAATAACGTTTGTTGTAACGGTAAGCATTGTTTTTTCCCTTATCACTGAAGTTACGCAAAATAAAAAAATGCTTCGACTCGGCACAAAAAATTAAGG
>CAYXEE010000257.1:0-4137 GCA_964463935.1 uncultured Chitinophagaceae bacterium
ATTGTCGGCAGTTCAGCAAGATATTCTATAGCATACGGCGGATCGCAAAATACTACATTATACGAACGCCGAGTTGCTTCTAAATACTGACGCACATCCGAATGAACAATTTGCGCATCGTTCTGAATACCGACCGATTCGATATTTAATTTTAAAAATTGAATTACTTTTCTATCGTATTCAACAAATGTAATTTTTTTTGCGCCGCGGCTCAATGCTTCAATTCCAACGCTGCCGCTTCCCGCAAACAAATCAAGCGCAACCGCCGAACTCCACTCCACGCGCGACTGTAAAATATTAAAAATAGCCGCTTTCACTTTACTTGTTGCCGGGCGCACGCTCAGGTCTGACACGGTTTTCAATGCGCGTCCTTTATATTTTCCTGCAAGTACGCGCATATTATTCTGTTCTAAGAGCTAAACCGACAGCGGCAGTGTATTTTTGCCGCTGCGTTTTAATTATTTCAATATCTTTGATTGTTGCCGGCAGGGAAATTTTTTTGAATGGATCGGAAACTTCAACCGGAAGAGGAGTAAATTGTTTTAATTGTTCGCCGGTCATTTCGTTTACAATTCTTCCATGCAAAAAAATTTGTTCGGCGTTATTGGCGGCGGCATAATCTGAAATTTTTTTCAACTCTGTTCCGCTCCACGGTATGGAAACGATATCGCCGTTTTTTCCTTGATACAACATACTGCAATCAACAGTTTCTTCGTCAATGCCAATAACAGCGGTCGGCATTTTAATTGCTTGAGGAAAATTGTGCATAATTGCTGTTTCAGCGCAGAAATGGTCGACATCTACAACATGTAATACGCCGTAACATTTTTCACAAACATTATTCAAAAAATTTACAAACGTTTTTCTAATGCCGACAATCATTCCGTTGTTTCCCGGGGTTCCATCCGTACCGGCAAGAGCATACGGCATTACAATATATTGTTCGGGCAGGGCTTCGGGAAAAAAATTTTTTAATTCCCAAGCAATGTGAATATTAAATTCATCGTCAGAAAGAGATTGTTCTACGGGAATCTTTTGCACCATCATCATGTTGCTGTTTAAGCCGAAAGAGAAATTCTTTGATCCAGCGCCGATGCGTTTAAGGAAACTTGAAATTTCAGCGGCAAAAATTTTTTCCCGTTTGGACATTCCTTCCGGTTCAAAAATTCCGGGATTATCAAAATCTATTTCAGAATCGAATGAGCCGGCGGCTGTAAGCGTAAATCCACGCGGACTGTGAGCGATTTCAACAGATGTAATATGCGACCGCTCGATAATAAATGAAGTAAAACGTTCTGTACCTTTCATTGAATTTCAATATGCTCTTTCAGCCGATCGAATTTTTTTTCGCCGATGCCTTTTATTTTTTTCAATTCTGAGATATTTTTAAATTTTCCGTTATCCTGCCGATACAGTAAAATTCTTTCCGCCATTGCTTCCCCGATTCCGGGCAAAGCGACTAATTCACTTTTTGTCGCATTGTTAATGTTTACTTTACGAACGGATTGGACACTCAATGAATCATTGCGCCGGTTCAGAAGTTGGCTTTTCTCTGTAAATATAGAATCTGTTTGCGAATAATCAAAGCGCTGAATTTTTTCTTCGCCGACGTAATTTCTTGCGAATTTTATTCCCGCTCCAATGAGCATTGTTAGAGCCAAAAAGAAAAACACTCTTTGTTCATTTTTAGTGAACGCAAAATGTTCCTGCAATTTTTTGAAAATGTTCATTGTCTGCCGAAGTATTAGGAAAACACATTTTTCATTTTTTCAAAAAAACTTTTGCTTTTATTTTTATCGTCTTCCGAAGGATTGATATGGTCGCCGGAAGAAAGCTCGCGCAGCAATTCTTTTTCCTTAGAGCTGAGCTTTGTCGGCACCCAGATTTGAATACGAATAAGCTGGTCGCCGCGTCCGTAATTATTCAAACGCGGAATCCCTTTTTCTTTTAATCGTAGAAGTTTTCCCGCCATTGTACCGGCATCTATTTTAATTTTCGTTTTCCCGGAAAGCGTGGGAATTTCAATTTCCGCTCCAAGCGCCGCTTCGGGAAAACTTATCAGCGCATTGTACACAATATCATCGCCGCTGCGCGTAAAGAAATCGTGTTTTATTTCTTCAAACTCCACAATGACATCGCCGGCATGTCCGCCGCGGCGTCCGGAATTTCCTTGTCCCTGCAGCGTCATATAATTTCCTTCGGAAATTCCCGCCGGAACATTTATTTTCAAGGTTGCTTCGCCTTGTTCCCGTCCTTCGCCGTCGCACGTGTGGCATTTTTCGCGAATAATTTGCCCTGTGCCGCCGCAATACGCGCAGGATGTAATGTTAACAAACTGTCCGAACATTGAACGCGAAACTTGTCGAAGCTCGCCTGTGCCTCCGCATTGCGGACAGGAAGATTTTGATGAACCGGATTTTGCACCGCTTCCCGAACAGGTTGCGCAGGTTTTCCATTTTTTTATTTTTATTTTCTTTTCAACGCCGGTTGCAATTTCTTCCAATGTTAATTTCAAACGAATACGCAAATCGGAACCCGGCTCGCCTGTGGAACGGGGACCGCGTTTGCGCTGCTGCGCGCCGAACATTTCATCAAAAATTGTTCCGCCGAAAATATCTCCGAATGTTGAAAAAATATCGTTAATATCGCGGTACTGGTGAAAGTCTTGTCCGCCGCGCATTGCTTCGTGTCCGAATTGATTGTAGCGCTGGCGTTTTTGTTCATCGCTTAATACTTCGTACGCTTCGGTAGCTTCCTTAAACTTTTCTTCCGCTTCTTTGTTGTTCGGATTTCTATCGGGGTGATATTGAAGCGCAAGTTTTCTGTACGCTTTTTTTATTTCTTCCGTAGTTGAATTTCTACCAATGCCGAGAATTTCGTAATAATCGCGTTTAGACATAATTAACTTTTCACTTCCTCTTCTTGCATCGGCGTTGTAGCAACAATAACTTTTGCATGACGCAGCACTTTATCGTGCAGCAAATACCCTGCTTCTACTTCTTCCAAAATTGTATGCGCAGGAACATCGGCGCGCGGAACCTGCATCAGCGCATCGTGAAAATCTACGTTAAATTCTTTGCCGACCGATTCCATCGGTTGTAATCCTTGAGATTCCAACACTTTTGAAAATTTGTTGAAAATCATTTCAACGCCTTTGTAGAACGGATCATCGGCAAGTTTTTCTTTTCCGCTTTTTAGCGAACGCTGCAAATCATCCAGCACGGGAAGCAGCTGGGAAATTGTTTTTTCTCCCGCATATTTTGCTAATGCCAACGTATCATTTTCAATGCGGCGTTTATAATTTTCAAATTCTGCCGCTTTGCGAAGCAATTGATCTTTTATTTGCTGATTTGCTTTTTCAAGTTCCGAAATTTTTTCGTTGGCAATTTCTAATTCCGATTTTTGTTGAACAGTTTCCGTCTGTTCGTTTTCGTTCTGATTTCCGTTCTGCACAGCTTCAGGAGTCTCTTCTAATTGTTTTTCGTTTTCCATAATTCCTATTTATTGTTTTCCTTCTGTTTGAAACATTGCTGAAATTGTTTTTGCAACAAAATCCACCAATGGAATCATTTTTGAATAGTTCATTCGTTTCGGTCCAAGAATTCCGACTGTTCCCGTCAGCGTTCCGACCGTGTAATTTGTTGTAACAATACTCATATCTTTTAAATGTTCTATTTTTGTTTCTTCGCCGATTGTTACTTTTGTTTCGCCGGCAGCCGGTTCAACATTTTCTAAAACGTGAATTATAATATCTTCGTTATCTACAAGTTCAATAATAGATTTAAAATTTTCCGTTCGCTCAAATTCCGGCTGCGATAAAATTCCCGTTGCGCTGCCGATATGCACTTTATCTTTTTTTTCATCGAATAGTTTATCAACCGAATCAATAAAAAGGCGGATTAAGCCGGATTCTTCGTTGCGATATTCGCGCATTCGTTCCGCAAATGTATCGCGAATTTGTGCAAGCGTCAGTCCGCATAATCGCTCGTTTAAGATTTGTGAAACGTGTTCAAGTTTTGATTTTGCAATTTCCGATGTAATTTCCATCATAATTGTTTTCACAATGCCGGCGCGAATGGAAATAATTACAAGAAGCCGCGTGCTTGAAATATGTATAAGTTCTAATTTTTCAAAAAT
>CAYXEE010000258.1:0-4115 GCA_964463935.1 uncultured Chitinophagaceae bacterium
AACTGGAAAATCCAAAACCGGAACTTGCCACAAAAGTGTATTCGTACGACGGCGAAGTTATAGGAACATTTTTTCTTACAAAAAACCGATCGTATGTTAATTACAGCCAAATTCCGCCGCATGCGGTCAGCGCGCTTATTGCAACGGAGGACAAAGATTTTTATGAACACTGGGGCGTAACGCCGTGGCGTTTTATTCGCGCAATGATTAAAAACATTTTAACGCTGCGGCTGAAAGAAGGCGCATCAACAATTACGCAGCAGCTTGCGCGCAATTTGTACGGCTTACAAAGCCCCAAAGAATCTGCGTTTGATAAAATGACAAGAAAATTACGCGAGTTTGCAACCTCCGTGCAGATTGAACAAAATTTTACGAAAAATGAAATAATTGAGATGTATTTGAACACCGTCTATTTCGGACGCGGAGCGTACGGAATTTCTGCCGCTTCATCCGTTTTCTATAATAAAAAAGTTGAAGAACTTACTCCCGGCGAAAGCGCAATGCTTGTTGGAATTGTTAACGGACCAAGTTATTACGATCCGCTTCGGCATCCCAACCGCGCGTTTGGAAGACGCGATATTGTTCTGGGACAAATGGTGAAGTATGGAAAAATTACACAAGAACAATCCGATAAAATTAAAAAAACTCCGTTGGATTTTTCTACTAACGAGGTTGAAGGACCGTTGGGTATTGCTCCGCATTTTCTTGAATATATTCGTCAGCAAATGCGGGATAAAGCAGAGAAGTATGGTTTTAATCTTTACAAAGATGGAATTTCGGTGTACACAACGTTAGACAGCCGAATGCAGCGGTACGCTAACCGCGCTGTTGAAGAGCATCTTGCGGAAAAGCAGGCGCAGTTTGATAAACTTTGGAATTGGAATAATCATCAAGAAATTTTACGCAAAGCAGTCGAGCGTTCTGTTAAACAATTGCCATTATACCGTAATTCACAATCGGATGCAGAACGCGATTCAATAATGACGTTCAACAAAAATAATTTATTTTTTATTGATTCTGTAAAAAAAGTCTTGCAAAGTATTGAAGTCGGATTTATCGTAATTGATCCGCACGCCGGACATATTCGAGCAATGGTTGGCGGAAGAAATTTCCGCTCATTCCGTTACGGATTAAATCATACAACGCAAATCCGCAGACAGCCCGGTTCTGCTTTTAAACCATTTGTCTTTACCGTTGCGATTGATAATGGATATCCTCCATGTTACGAACTGCTTAACCAGCCGGTAACGGTAATGATGGTTGACGGCACGCGCTGGACACCCGGAAATTTTGAAGGAGATGTTGGCGGAAAATATACGCTGCGAGAAGGTTTGGCAAATTCTATTAATCTTGTTGCCGTGCGCGCGATTATGGAAATTGCTCCTAAAGAACAAGTTGTTGAATATGCAAAACGGATGGGAATAAAATCTCCTGTTCCTCCGTACGAATCAATAGCGCTCGGAACTGCGCAAGTAACTCCGTTGGAAATGACTTCGGCATTCGGCGTGTTTGCTAACGAAGGAGTCGCTGTTGACCCGATAAGTATTTTGAAAATTGAAGATAAAGATGGAAATGTGATTGAAGAAAATATTCCAGAAAAACGCGAAGTGCTTTCAAAAGAAACTGCATATATTATTACGAACATGATGGAAGATGTTGTTAATCGCGGTTCGGGAACGCGAATACGAACTTTATTCCATTATCCAGCGGCGGGAAAAACCGGCACAACGCAAGATTATGCAGATGCGTGGTTTGTCGGTTTTACGCCAGACCTTGCCGCAGGCGTATGGATTGGATTTGACGACCAGCAAGTTTCGTTTAACAGTTCCGATGGTCAAGGAGGACGCGCAGCCGCGCCGTTGTGGGGAAGATTTATGCAATACGTGTACAGCGATCAACAAATTCCATTGAAAGTAAATTATTTTCGCCAGCCAAACGGCGTGGAGCGAGATACAATTTGCACAGCAACAAAAAAACTTGCAACCGAATTTTGTCCGAAGAAAACAACGGAATTATTTAATTCAAAATATGTTCCGGCAAAATGCGATATTCATAGATCGGCAAGCGATACGCTGAATTATCAAAGTCCGAATGAATTTTAATCCGCCAATCCGACTGCGCAGAGCAATCGGATTGGTTTTTACAAAACTGATTTTACTTTTTCAAAAACCATTTCCGCTTCAATCCGTTTCATACAATCAAACGTTCCAATCGGACATTTATTTCCGCCATGAATTGCGCACGGTCTGCACTTCAAATCATTAATTTCAACAACAACATCATGGTTGCCGTACGGCGCAAAACCAAATGCGGGAACCGTTGCTCCAAAAACGGCAACTACCGGAGTTCGCATTGCTACGCCAAAATGAAGCGGAGCGCTGTCGTTAGTAACCAACGCGCGACATCGTCCAATAATTTCTGCAGACTGAAGCAGCGATAATTTTCCCGTTGAATCGTGAATATTTTTGTGCTTCGCAGTTTCAACAATTGCTTTGGCAAGTTCAGAATCTTCTTTTCCGCCAATAATAATAATTTGCAGTCCATTATTTGCAAGCATCAAAGAAAGTTCAGCAAACCGCTCTACCAGCCAGCGTTTTGTATTCCACACAGAACCGGGCGCAACAGCAATCATTTTTTTTTGTTCAATAATTTCTCTTTCGAACAAAAATTTATTAACTCTGTTTTTATCGCTTAGCGAAGGAAACAACGACGGTAATTCTTTTTCACGAATTTGTATATGAAATGGCGAGAGCAGGGAATAATTTCGTTCTATCTCGTGTAAGTTTTTTTGATACGGAGCGATATGATTGTAAAAAATTTTTCCCGCGCTTGTAGCAAATGTAATTCGCATCGGAATATTGCTTAATCCGATAATACACGAAGTGCGAAACGAACGATGCGGAACAACAGCTGCATCATATTTTTCCTGCCGTATCATTTTCGCTAAGCGGAATATTCCGCGCACGCCTTTTTGCGATTTTCGTTTATCGTAAGGAATTACATTCGCTATCGCCGGGTGATTGTACAACAAATCTGCGGCGCGCGGCGTTACAACGACGTCAATTTCTGCATCGGGAAATTCTTTATTCAAAATTTGAATCATCGGAAGCGTGAGAACAACATCGCCGAGAAATGCAGTTTGAAAGACGAGAATTTTTTTCGGAATGCTCACGCAGATTGCTGCTCCCTTTGTCTTTGCAAGAAAGCTTCGGTATGTTTCCAGCGTTTGTGCATCCATAACCATTGCTCGGGATAGCGGCGAATATACGTTTCTAAAATTTTCACATGCTGTTCGGTAATATTCCGTAATTTTTCTTCTTCAGTTCCGGTAAGATGTTCTGTATCAATTTCATTGCACTCAATAATAAATTTTCCGTCGGGCTGTCTTATAATCATCAGCATAAGCATCGGCGATTGAGAACGAAGAGCAAACACAGCCGGACCAAGATATGTTGCCGCAGGTCGTCCGAGAAAATCTACAAACACACTTTCCTGCGCCGCGCTTTGATCTGCAAGAAGCGCAACTGCTTCATTGTTTGCCAATGCCTTTAAAATTTCACGCGGAGCGCGTTCCATAAGTAATACTTTTGTGCCAAATCGCGCGCGCATTTTGTTCATAAACGCATCTACGTACGGATTGCGCTGTTTTTTTACAACAATGGAATATTTCTGCGGCGTAAATAACGGCGTTGAAAGAGCGATCAATTCCCAATTTCCCAAATGCCCGGAAAGTAAAACCAAACCCTTCCCTTTTTTTAACGCTTCGCCGATTTTGCGGTTGTCGGTAAATGACACCAATTTCAAAATTTCATCTTCGCGTAAAACATCAAGCGCAAAAATTTCAAAAAAAGCAGCAAACATATTTCTGTAATTTGCTTTGGTCAACGCGGCAATTTCTTCTTCAGATTTTTCTGGAAATGCTCTGCGGATATTATCCATGGTAAGTTCTTTTCTAATTCCAAGAACGGAATAGGTAAAACTACCAAACGCCATACCAATTTTTTGTACTGTGCGAAATGGAAACAACCGCACAATATACACTATAAGTAAAAAGAAAAAATATTTAACGTTGTTTTTCATAAAGCAAAAATACAAAATTTTTTATGATGAAATGA
>CAYXEE010000259.1:0-1185 GCA_964463935.1 uncultured Chitinophagaceae bacterium
ATAATCAGCAATGCTAAGCGCATAATTCCAAAATTAAATGCGCCCCAATCGGAAATTTTAATCTGCGGTTTTGCCATATCGCTGTAATATTTTTTTACCCGTTCAGGATCGCCGATTGAAAAGACATCAAATGATTCTTCACGGCTGTCATTTAATATTTTTTGGTAGCGAATCACTCTTTTATTATATAACTGCGTCATCAACATCAGCGGCAGAACAATTCCAAAACAGGCAAGCCCAATGCGAAAATCGAAGAAAAATAGAGCGATGATAGCTCCAAATATAGAAATAGATTGTTCAAGAATTTCTGGAAGACGGTATTCAAAAAAATTTATTATTTCTCTGGAAAGTTCTGCCCGAACAGCCGTTTTAGATGTGGAAAGTTTTCCTTCCATTCCAAGTTTGGCAACATCCATTGCAATATGAGAAAACATATTTAAATAAATTCTTGTATCAAGCGATCGTCGAAGCGCGCCAACGCCGGAATTGAGAAGAAAAATTCCAATCCATAAACCGACAGAAAAAATATCAATAGTGCTTATTGTGCCGACTCGAAAATCATTCATAGAGTCAATTACATTTCCGAATAACGTCGGCTCTATTACCCACGCAATATTTTCAACAATAACCAATGAAATTGCGAGAATAATTCCTTTTTTAAATTTTTTGAAATAATCTACTAAAAGCATGGTTCATTAGAATAGTTCAATTTCCGGTACAAATGGAATAATTCCTTTTTCATTCCCGAGTTTAAACAAAAGCTCTAATGCTTTTTTCCCATTTTCACCCATATCAATCGTTAATTCGCTTACATACATTTTTACAAATTTCTCTCCGAGATCGTAATTTATTCCTCTTCCCCACTGCATTGCGTACGGTATCGCTTCAGATTGATGAGTATAACCGTAATGAATGCTTTGTTTTAATCCAAGCGAAAGTTTTTTTGCAAGATCTTCGCCAAGGTCTTTTCTTACAACATCAAGTCCCAACGGAAGCGGCAACCCGTTAGTAAATTTTTCCCAGTGTTCGCCAAAATCTAAAATTTTATTAAATCCTTCTGCAGCGTACGTCAATTGTCCTTCATGAATAAGCAATCCTGCATCGAACTCGCCGGAAGATACTTTTTCCATAATTTGGTCGAATGGAATATCTACGTTGTTAATTCCATCGGTAAAAATTTTAAAC
>CAYXEE010000259.1:1195-4101 GCA_964463935.1 uncultured Chitinophagaceae bacterium
GAAGCGTTGCCGTTGTTAATTTTCCCGGAGTTGCAACAGTTTTACCAATCAATTCTTCCAACGTTTTATATTTTTTAGAAACAATCACGGGTCCGTATCCTTCTCCCATACTTGCGCCCGTAACCATAATCCAGTATTTATCCGCAACATAAGGAAAAGTGTGCGCTGAAATTGCCGTTACTTCCAATTCGCCGTTCATCGCTCTTACGTTTAACGACTGTATGTCTTCCAACATGTGTTCAATTTTTATTCCGTCTAATTTTACTTTTTCGCTCGCCAGACCATAAAACATAAATGCATCATCGGGATCGGGGCTGTGACCAACTTTTATTACTCGTTCGCTTATTAGTTATTTTACTCCAATATAAATTGTGGCAATTCCAAATGTTAATCGTTCTTGTTTTGCAGAATGAAAACCTGCATCAGTAAGTTTTTGTAAAAAATCGTTCCCTTCAGGAAATTTCATTACAGTATCGGGAAGATATTGATATGCTTCTGAATGTTTTGAAATAATTCTGCCGACAAATGGAAGAATTGTTCTAAAATAAAAAAAATATAATTGCTTCAATGGGAAAAAATTTGGTTTTGAAAATTCAAGAATAACAATTTTTCCGCCGATACGTATAACACGGCGCATTTCTAAAAGACCTTTTTCTAAATTTTCAAAATTTCGCGCGCCAAATGCTACAATTGCAGCATCAAAATACTCATCGCTAAATTGAATTTGCTCTGCCTCGCCGCTTTCTAACGTAATAATTCCCGATAATTTTTTCTTTGCAATCTTCGCCCGTCCAATTTCAAGCATTTGCTCGGAAATATCTACGCCAATTACCTGTTGAGGAGATAACCGAAGAGAAGCAATTGCAAAATCAGCGGTACCTGTCGCAACGTCTAAAATTTTTTTCGGATCAACATCAAGTAAATGTT
This sequence comes from uncultured Chitinophagaceae bacterium, assembly GCA_964463935.1. GTDB lineage: Bacteria > Bacteroidota > Ignavibacteria > UBA10030 > UBA8401 > JACFMZ01. The sequence continues at coordinate 2,123 of CAYXEE010000259.1, forward strand.
TAATTGCTCGACGGCGCCAATAAAAATCAATTCCACCGCTGAGGAGATGATTAAGAAGGTCGTATCGGTACGCAATTGAATTAAAAAGTGAACGGACGTATTCTTTTTGCATTTTTGTTAGAATTTTTACAAATATACGAAAATTGGAAGGAACATCAAAAGGATATGTTACAAGTCGGTTTCAGGCGAAAAACGACGATGTTGTTTAATTTGGCTCTGTTTTTTCTTTGCGTTTAACCGTTTTTGTTTGGATAAGTTGGTTGGAGCCGTTTCAACCCGCTTTGTTTTTGGATGAAGGGCGTTTTGAAGCAGCAATTGTAATTTTTCTATTGCATTTTTTTTATTTTTCCATTGGCTGCGTTCTTTTTGCGAGGTTATTCTTATTCTTCCCGATGAATCAACTCTTGGCTCTAAGTTTTTTTGAAGCATTTCAAAATTATCCGGAAAGTATTTTAAAACATCTTTCAGCGCAATATACAGTTCTACTTTTGTTTCAACTTTGTTTACGTTTTGCCCGCCCTTTCCGCCGCTGCGAGAAAACTTAAATTCAACGATTGAAACTGGAATTTTTACATCTTGAGTAATTTCTAAAAATTCTTGCATAAATAAAAAAACCGCCGAAAACGGCGGTCCGAAAAATTAGCGCAATGCAACACTATAAATCTGAAGTTTCAACAAATTCAACAACATCTTCGCCTCCATCAACGCCGATAACATTGCCGGAAATAAAATATGCGTCTTCATGAGAAAGCAATGAAATAGCTTTGGCCACGGCTTCCGGCGTGGTAAGCTGCATTGAAGGATTTTTTGATTTCGCAAGTGAAATCATGTGATCTGAATTTGGAATTTTCTTCAACGCGGCAGTTTCAGTAACTCCCGCCATAATTGCATTGCAGGTAACTCCCATTGGACCAAGTTCAAGCGCAAGCTGACGGATATACGATTCCGAGGCGGCTTTTGCCGCCGAAACTGCTCCATAATTTGGAAATTGCGAATGTCCGCCGGAACTTGTCATTGTATAAATTCTGCTTCCTCGTTTTAATAATCCTTTGTTATACGCCGCTTGAGTCCAATACACAAGCGCATTCGCCATAACATCAATAGTCATTTCAATTTGGGCTTGTTTTAATTGATTTTTTGGATCTTTGGAGATAAATGGTTTCAAAGAGCCGAATGCAAGCGAGTGCATAAGTACTTTTAATTGAGATTCCGGTTTGAATTCTGCGGCTAATGCAGAAACAATTTCTTCTCTTTTTTCAGGATCGGAAGCATTAACATTAAAAAATAAAGCTTTCACTCCTTGCGCTTCAATATCCTGTTTAACTTTTTCTGCATTCGGAATTGTAGCGGCACGGTCGAAGTGAACGCCGCAAATATTCATTCCATGACGCGCCAATTCTACTGCGGTCGCTCCGCCAAATCCGCTGGAAGCGCCAAGAATCAACGCCCAATCGGTATTTTTAAAACGATATTCAGACACTATGAACCTTTAATTATTATAAGAACGATAGAAAATACAAATTTTGGATACAATATCAAAAAAATTACTCTACGGTAACACTCTTCGCCAAATTTCTCGGCTGATCTACGTTACAGCCGCGTTTCACTGCCATATAGTACGATAAAATCTGCAATGGAATAACATTTAAAATCGGAGAAAGCATATCAACAGTTTGCGGCACGTGAATGACGTAATCGGCAAGTGAATTGATGTGTTGATCATCAAAATTTGCTATAGCTATAACTTTTCCTTTACGTGCTTTCACTTCTTGAATATTTGAAAGTACTTTTTCGTAGGTGCTGTCTTTTGTTGCAATTACAACAACCGGCATATTTTCATCTATAAGCGCAATTGGTCCGTGCTTCATTTCTGCGGCGGGATAACCTTCAGCGTGGATATACGATATTTCTTTTAACTTTAATGCGCCTTCAAGCGCTACAGGAAAATTATAGCCGCGTCCGAGATACAAGAAATTTGC
>CAYXEE010000260.1:0-4098 GCA_964463935.1 uncultured Chitinophagaceae bacterium
TAAAGCCCGTTCACTTTGTGATATTTTTTTCCACGACCTAAAGGTCGCGGCTAATTATTCACTCAATGCGTAACTTCAGTTATTTACAAGGATAATTCTATTTTATGCGAAGAATACTTGCTCTTGCAGAAGGACGTTTTAGTCCATTAAAATCAAAAACCGCTAATGGCGCAATCATTTACTTGCCGAATCAAGTTGTTGCAATTGTTGACCGTACTAAAGCCGGAAAAACCTCACAAGATATTTTAGGGTACGGCGGAAATATTCCGATAGTTGCAACCATTGAAGAAGGAATGAAATTTCAACCGACAGATTTGTTAATTGGAATTGCGCCAAGCGGCGGGCGGCTTCCGCAAGAATGGCGCAACTGGATAAAAATTGCTTTACGAAACAAGCTGAATATTCTCAGCGGACTGCACACAATTCTTTCCGATGATGAAGAGTTTGTCCGCGTTGCGCGCGAAAATAATGTTGCAATTACCGATTGGAGAAAAATTCCGCACGAATACGAAGTTGTATCCAAAGGAAATTACCGCACACGGAAAGGAAAAACAATTCTTACAGTCGGCGCTGATTGCAACATCGGAAAAATGACAACAATGCTGGAAGTGTATAAAGAATTTCAAAAGCGCGGATTGAAGAGCGATTTTATCGGAACAGGACAAACGGGAATTATGATTTCTGAAAAAGGAATCGCCGTTGACGCAATCATCAGCGATTATATTGCCGGCAGCATTGAAAAATGTATTGACGCATCAAACAACGAAGGATACAATTACATTTTTGTTGAAGGACAAGGCGCGCTTACGCATCAAGGATACAGCGGCGTTACGCTCGGTTTAATGCACGGAACAATGCCCGATGCAATGATTATGTGCGTTCAGCCCACGCGCACCCACGATGATTACGGTATGAAAATTCCCGATGTAAATCGTTTAATAAAACTTCACGAAGAAGTAATTGGAATTTTCCGTACGACAAAAGTCGTTGGAATAGGAATCAATTCTATCGGATTGACCGATGAACAAAGTAAAGTTGAAGCAAAAAAATTGGAAGATGAAACCGGACTGCCGGCGGTAGATGCATTTCGTTTTGGCGGCGATAAATTAGCAGATGCGCTGGTAAATTATCTTCATTAAAAACTATAAATTTTATCAAATTTATCCCGCACAAACCTTTAAAATGTGCGGGATTTTTTTTATCATTAAGAAGTAACAACTATCTATCGGTAGTCATTGCAAACGATTAAAACTTGATTTCTCAACAACAGTCGTCAAGTTTTTTCAATCATCACAACAACAGATGATACGAACAATCGTTGAGCAATGACTTTCTTTTTCTATTGAAACGAAAATTATGATTGTAATGAAATTCGGCGGCACTTCTGTTGAAGACGCCAAAGCAATAAAAAACTTAACAGAAATTGTTAAAAAAGAAATTTCTCGAAAACCAATTGTTGTTGTTTCTGCGTGCGCAGGAATCACCAATCTACTTTTGAAAACAGCGCATCTTGCCGGCGCAGGAAACAAAGAAGAAGCTCTGCAGCAAGTTGCGCTGATTGAAAGCCGTCACAAAAAAATTATTAAAGATCTGTTTGATGCTGAGAATGCAAAATTTCTTACCAAACACATCGCGCATCAGGCGGAAGAACTTGTTCGTTTGGTAAGCGGAGTTTCTGTTCTTGGAGAACTGACGAATCGCTCGCTTGATACTTTTGCGGCGTACGGCGAGCGGTTTTCATCGTTTATCATTCGCCATTATTTTGAAACGCAAAAAATAAAATCATTTTGGGTTGATGCGCGTTCGTTTATGATGACGGACGAACAATTTACAAAAGCCGCAGTAAATTTTGAAGCGACTGAACGAAAACTTAAAGAAATCGTTCAGCCGAAAGTACATAACGGCTATGTAGTAATAACGCAAGGATTTATCGGTTCTTCGCCGAACGGAATAACAACAACAATCGGACGCGGCGGCTCAGATTTTTCTGCGGCAATTATCGGCGCATTGCTTAACGCTGAAGATATACAAATCTGGACAGATGTTGACGGAATTTTAACATCCGATCCGAGCGTTGTGAACGATGCAAAAAAAATTAAAGTAATGTCGTTCAACGAAGCGGCGGAGCTTGCGTATTTTGGCGCGCGCGTTCTGCATCCTGAAACAATTCTTCCGGCGGTGAAAAAAAATATTCCCGTTCGCGTATTAAATTCAAAAAATCCTGATTCTTCAGGAACATTGATTGCTGCAAAACCAAAAATTGATAAAAAATGTGTTGTTAAATCCATTGCATATAAAGAAGGAATTACGCTCATTAATATCGTTTCAACGCGAATGTTTCTGGCGCATGGATTTTTAGAAAATGTTTTTGATGTATTTCACAAATACCAAACGGTTGTTCATACTGTTGCCACTTCCGAAGTGAGCGTTACGGCGACTGTAGATAACGTGAAAAATTTATCGCATATCATTCACGATTTAAAACAATTTGCAGCCGTTACTGTTGCTGATAAAAAAGCGATTGTCTGCATTGTCGGCGATAATTTGCGAAACAGTCCAGGACTGTCGCCGATTTCCGATGTAAATATCAATATGATTTCACAAGGAGCATCGGAGATAAATTTAAGTTTTGTGATAGATGAAGAACATGTTGACGATGTTGTGATTCGATTGCACAAAGAGTTGTTTGCAAATGCGGGAAGTTTTCCCGAAATATTTGAATAAGGAATGTTTTACGTTTCTTGTTTCACCATTGAATCCTGAAACTAAAAACTTGAAACGGATACTGTGATGAAATATTTCCACTACATAGAAAATCAGTTGTTCTGCGAAGATGTTCGTGTGCAGGAAATTGCAGAAGAATTCGGAACGCCGATTTATATTTACAGCAAAAATCAATTGGTGGAAAATTACCGCACAATTGACGGCGCTTTTGCCGGAGTGGATCATGTTACGTGTTATGCGCTAAAAGCAAATTCCAATAGAGAACTTTTAAAAATTCTTTCCAAAGAAGGAGCCGGCGCAGATGCGGTTTCTTCCGGCGAAATTTACCTTGCAATAAAAGCAGGATTTCATCCTTCAAAAATTACATTTGCAGGAGTCGGAAAGCGCGATGATGAAATAGAATTTGCATTGAAGCAAAATATTTTTTCATTCAATGTAGAATCGCGACAGGAATTAGTTGTGTTGAACGAAATTGCGGGACGGATGAATACAAAGGCGCGCATTGCGCTTCGAATCAATCCCGATATTGACGCTTCAACGCATCCGTATATTTCCACCGGATTGAAAACAAATAAATTCGGTATTGATATTTCATTTGCAATGGAAGCGTTTGCATACGCGGCTTCGCTTCCGAATATAATTGTAGATGGAATACACACGCACATTGGTTCGCAGATTTTAAAAATTGATCCGTTTGTAGAAACTGCTCAAACAGTTTCAAAACTTATCGGCGAACTTCGCTCCAACGGAATTAATTTGCACCACATTGATTTTGGCGGCGGATTCGGCGTACAGTATAAAAATGCAATCACGCATCCATCGTTACCCGTTGAAGAAACAACGCAGGCAGATATTGCGCCGTCGCTCGATTCGTTTATTTCTTCCGTGCTTCCGATTCTTAAAAACACAGGATGTAAATTGGTGATTGAACCGGGGCGGGCAGTTATTGCAAACACAGGAATTCTTGTAACAAAAATTCTATATCACAAAGACAATGGCGTAAAAGTATTTCTTATTGTTGATGGAGGAATGAACGATTTAATTCGTCCGAGTTTATATCACGCATACCATCAAATCGTTCCGTTGACTGCTGCAGAAACAGAAAAAGAAATTGTTGATGTAGTCGGTCCGGTTTGCGAAACGGGAGATTTTTTCGCGCGTGAACGAAAAATGCCGATGCTCGGACGCGGAGAATATCTTGCAATTCTTACTGCAGGCGCGTATGGAATTGTGAACGCTTCGCACTACAATGCGCGGCTTGGTCTTGCAGAAATTTTGGTGAACGGCGATAAAGTAAGAGTAATTAGAGAAAGAGAAAAATTAGAAAATTTACAATAAGAAACTGAAGTTACGCAAAATAAAAAAATGCTTCGA
>CAYXEE010000261.1:0-4096 GCA_964463935.1 uncultured Chitinophagaceae bacterium
TTTCGCGTAACATTTGGAAAGTTAACGGCGTTTCTTTTCGGTTGGACAACGTTCATTGTTTATCAAACCGGGTCCATAGCGGCAATTGCTGTTGCCTTCGCGCGCTACTTCGGATATTTCGTCGACCTTCCGAATTTTAGTCCTGAACTTGAAGCATGGAAACTTCCCTTGATTGGAAATATTTATCCGTTGAAAAATATCGGCGTAACAATGGTTGCTATCGGCGCGGTAATTACCGTAACAACAATAAATTATTTTGGCGTGCAGTTCGGCGGAATAATTCAAACTGTTTTTACAACGCTGAAAGTTCTTGCCATTGCAAGCATTATTGTTCTTGCTTTCACTGTTGGAAACGGAAGCGCGGAACATTTCTTTCCGTTATGGGGAATGCCCTCTTCCGGAATGCTGGTCGGTGCAATCGGCATTGCAATGATTGCCGCATTGTGGTCGTACGACGGATGGAACAGCTTAACGTTTCTTGCGGGAGAAGTAATTGAACCGCAAAAAAATATTCCGCGCGCATTGATTGGCGGAACGCTTGCCGTTATTGTTATTTACGTGCTGACAAATCTTGCGTATTTATACATTCTGCCGATTGATAAAATTGCTTCGTCAAAACTTGTAGCGGCAGATGTTATGGAAACAATGTTTTCCGGGTACGGCGGCGCAATTATTTCTGCCATGGTTATGATCTCTACATTTGGAACCGTAAACGCAAGTTCAATGACAACCGCGCGCGTTTTTTTTGCAATGGCAAAAGACAAAGTATTTCCCAAGCCAATGGGCTATGTTCACCCAAAATTTAGAACACCGACAAAATCTCTGCTTATCCAATGCGCTTGGGCATGTATTTTGTGCTTAACGGGAACGTATGACCAAATTTTTACCTACGTAATTTTCGCCGGATGGATTTTTTACGCGCTTGCAGCCGTGGCTGTTTTCATTTTAAGAAAAAAGCAGCCGGAAACTCCGCGTCCATACAAAGTACCTTTGTATCCGTATGTCCCTATTGTTTTTATTATTGTTGCAACATGGTTTGTTATTAATACAATTGTTCAGCAAACTGCGGATTCAATGGTCGGCTTATTGCTTATTGCCGCGGGAATTCCATTTTATTTATATTGGCAAAAACAGATGGTGAAGTAATATTGCGCCGAAAAAAAATTCAGCTCGGCAAAAAAAATGGGAAATATTTTATTGGATAAACTCTTGCTTGTTGAATTTTTCTCTTGTACTTTTACGGTAAAGAGTAATGCTATTGTCCGGTTTTAAAACATAAACTCCGGACTAAATTTTTCAACCTTCAAAAAAGCGAGGTTATTATGCCTCAACCAAAAGTTACATTCGCCCGCGTTCATTTCTGAATTCGTTGTTTCTTCTTTTAAAAAATGCAAGCAACAGCAAGCGTTGTTGCATTGTAATTATTTTTTACAACAACAATTTTTAAGGAAATAACAATGAATGACCGATCGTTCCATCCCGAAAGTTTAATGATGTCTTACGGATATAATCCTGAATGGTCCGAAGGAGCAATAAAGTGTCCTATTTTCCAAACTTCAACGTTCGTTTTTAAAACAGCGGAAGATGGAAAGGCATTTTTTGAAGTTGCTTACGGCAAACGCGAACAACGCACAAACGAAAAAATGGGACTTATTTACAGCAGATTAAATAATCCCGATCTTGAAATTTTGGAAAATCGTTTAACGTTGTGGGATAATGCCGAAGACTGCGCTGTGTTTGAAAGCGGAATGTCTGCAATCTCCACCGTGCTTCTGGAATACTTAAAACCTGGCGATCTTGTTTTGTACAGCTCGCCGCTCTACGGCGGCACGGAACATTTTATTCAACACATTCTTACGCAATTCGGCGTACATATTGCGCGATTTAAAACAGGACAGACGCAGCAGGAAATAGAACAAATAGTACAAGAAAGCGGCTGTGCCAGCCGGCTGAAAATGATTTATTTAGAAACGCCTGCAAATCCAACAAACGACCTTATTGATATTTCAGTCTGCCGCTCAATTGCAAATAATTTTTCTACCGCAGACAATAAAATTCTTGTTGCGGTGGATAATACTTATTTCGGTCCGCTGTGGCAGCATCCTTTATCACACGGCGCAGATATCGTTTTATATTCTGCAACAAAATACATCGGCGGACACAGCGATGTAATTGCCGGCGCAGCGCTTGGCTCTTTCGCAATTATTAAAAGAATAAAAACTCTTCGCACATTTTTAGGAAATATGGCAGGACCGTGGACAGGCTGGCTTTTACTCCGCAGTTTGGAAACATTAAAGCCGCGTATGGAAACACAGGCGCGCAATGCAAAACACGTAGCGGAATTTTTATTAAAGCATCCTAAAGTGGAAAAAGTAAACTATCTCGGATTTTTAACGGAAGAAATAAATTCCGCGCAGTTTGCAATATTTAAAAAACAATGTCTCTCAAGCGGCGCAATGCTTTCCTTTGATATTAAAGGGACGGAAAAAGATGCATTCGCATTCTTAAATAATCTTAAACTGATTAAACTCGCCGTCAGTTTAGGAAGCACGGAAAGTCTTGCCGAACATCCGGCAACAATGACGCACTGCGACTTAGACGATGCGGAAAAAATTGAATTGGGAATCACCGAAAAACTAATCCGCCTTTCAGTCGGCGTTGAGCATTATGAAGACATTATCAACGACATTGAACAAGCGTTGGAACATGTTCATCCGGAAATTGATATTTTTGATTTAACATCAAAAGAAATTGAAGCTGTGTAGAAACAAGAATCTCCAAAAAAAAAATCCCGCAAAGAAATTATTTTTGCGGGATTTTTTCTTTTAAAACTTATTTCACTTATCCTTACACTGACCGCCTTTCATATCAAACGGAAACATCATTCCGCCCACTCCAATTTTTCCTTCGCCGTTTCCAAATGTAATTGTAAACGATTTATCTACCGTACGTTCGTTATACAAACTGCCGCGCTGCACGGAAATTGTCGCTTTATATGTTCCGGTCGCCGTTCCGCTGATCGCATTCGCAAATAACGCGCGTTTCGGATCGGTTGCAAGAAAAACATTTTTAAATCGCGGACCTTTTACATCGGTAAGGTTCAGCGTCAACTCGTGCGAAAGCGCGCGTAGAGCGTTTCGCGTTGTTATTGAATCCACCGCGCTTCGTTTGTACGCCGTTACAGAATTTACAGTAATTGTATCTTTGTTAATATTCGTAGCAATCCACGAACCTGAAAGCGAAAGCAAGCGATGCGATACTCTCGGATTTTTGAAATAGCCCGTTCCGCTGACAATTTCAAACTTCATTGTCGTCGCGGTGTCGCTTCCGGTAATATAATTTTTTTGAAAAATTCCATTTTTCAAATATTGATATTTATACACGCGGCTGAACGAAGCCGATACCTGATTTCCTTGTCTGCTGCGATCTATGCTTACAGTCCAAAATCCCGTTGTAGAATCGTAATTACGAATCGGCGTGTTGACAATTTCAATTCCGCCCTCTGCTAACGGCTCAATTCCATTTATGGAGCCGTTGTTTTGCGCCAGCATAAAAGCATCCGCAAGATTATCGGTTGTTCCGCCGTTTTCATCTCCCATTGCGCCCGCAATGGATTCTGCCGCGTCGTTAAGCAGAATTGTGTTTGGCGCTTCAACCGGATTGTTATCTTTTTTGCATCCCGTCATTACAACAACAAGAATTATTCCTGCTGCCGCAAGTGATTTTGTTATTCGTATAAACATTGTACTTTCTCCTTTTTTTAGTTTCGTTGTTCTCGAAATTGTTTCATTCGTTCCTGACGTTCTTTTTTGTACTCTTCAAATTTCTTTTTCTGTTCTTTAGTCAGCAGCTTTTCAATTTCTTTGTCAGTTTTTTCATTCTGCTTCATAATCGCTGAGCGCATCGCGTCCCAATCCCCGTCATTCTTATCCCGTTCTTTTTCCATTGCCTCGCGCTGCTTTTCCAGAATTGCTTTAACTTGTTCCGTCTGTTTATCCGTAAGAGTTACAGCTTCCTTCAAACGCTGTAACTGCCGTTCCACTCTCTGTCCGCCGCCGGGCTGCGCTGACGCGGCTAAAACTACAACTACTATCAA
>CAYXEE010000262.1:0-4092 GCA_964463935.1 uncultured Chitinophagaceae bacterium
TCCGGAGTACAAAGGATGTAATTCGGAGTAAAAAAATAAACCTATATGAAAAAATATTTTTTGCTGATATTTTGCGCCGCCGCATTGTATGGACAGTCGTTTAATTCCGAAATTTCCGGAGAAAGAAAAAATAATAATGTCGTATATGAAAAAATGAGTGTTTTAGCGTCTGCGCAGTTACAGGACAAAGAAAGTTTTATACGTTCGCGAGCTGCTCAAGCAAAAGTTCTTGGGGCAAATTGGTCGTTTCAGCGCGCCGATACAATTTCGTGGTGGTATGTGAAAGCGGTTGATACAAATACGGTTTGGGCGTGCGGCTATTCTGCTATTACAAACGGAGCAGGAAGAGGTTATGTTTCACTTTCAACAAATAGAGGCACAACGTGGATTAACGCATCTGGAACGCTTGCAAATTTAAATGCAGCAATAACATGTATTATGCCGATTAGTTCTACCACTGCTTGGGCTGGCGATGAAACCGGAAAAATATATTATACATCCAATCAAGGCGCAACGTGGACAACGCAAAGTACCGGTCAGGCGAACTGGATAAATGATATTATTTACATAGGAGCCAATACTCTTCTTGCGGTAAGCGATCCGCTTACGCAAGGCGGACAATTTTTATTTTTGCGAACGACAAACGGAAGCACGTGGTCGCAAGTTTTTTCAAGTTCCGCGTCTCGTTCGGACAGTCTTGAGTGGTGTTTAAACAGAGCTTCAGGTATTTTTGGCTTGTATATTTATGTCGGTACAAATTTGAGAAGCATTTTACGTTCAACAGATCAAGGATTAACTTGGAGCGTTCTTTCAACACAACCCAGTGTTTCGCCGTTAAGTTTTGCTATGCGCACAATTACGACAGGAATTATTACAGGTTCATACGGATATGTTGCAAAATTATCTGGAACAACATTATCTACTGTAACGCCGTTTGAAACAGGTTCTATCCGCACTTCTCAATGGATAGCCAGCGCTTCAAAATATGTGGCAGGTGGATTTAATGGATTTTTTTCTTCTACCGATTTAGGAACAACATGGACTAAAGATGCGGAAGTTTTTCCAACGGCTATTAATTATTTAACATTTCCAAGTTCAACTGTCGGTTGGGTTTGCGGACAAGGAATGATTTCGCGTTTTGATTCTTACAATGCAGCAAGCTCTCCATCAATTACATCGTTTACTCCCTCAAGCGGCGCGGTTGGGTCTTCTGTAACAATTACCGGAACAAATTTTGGAGCAACGCAAGGTGCGAGCAGCGTGAGATTTGGAACAACAACTGCATCTATTGTTAGCTGGTCAAATACTTCAATTACAGCAACAGTTCCTTCTCTAAGCGCAGGCGGCTATACGATTTCTGTTCAAACGGCAAACGGAACGGCGAGTTCATCTTCACAATTTACGGTTTCGTCTATAACGCTTTCTGCGCCGAGCATTGGTCCACCGGCTAACGGTTCAATGCAATTGACTTCGGTAACGCTTTCGTGGACAACAGTAAGCGCGGCGACAAGTTACGATATTGAATATGGCGCAAATATTGGAGGCACATTTACGGGAAAAACTGTAAATACAATTTCAAACTCATACTCCTTAATAAATTTAGCGCAGGGAACAACATATCTCTGGCGTGTGCGCGCAAAAAATGCAAACGGAATCAGCAACTGGTCGTCGCAATTTAGTTTTACTACAACATCAACAGTTACCGCTGTATTGCAATCAGTGGTATCATTTCCTTCTACGCCCAAAAATTCTACCGACTATCGGTTGTTCACGTATCCCGACAATAATTCGCCGGAAGTAAATACTATTGTATCGGGCGAAACGCCGAAAGATTTTCGTCTATTCAGCGATAACGGCGGAACGGTTCCAAGTCATTTAGACGAGTTGAAAGCCGATGATAAATTTAAAGTCGGCGAAGGATTTTGGTTGATTAAAAAAGGGAATTTGGATATTAATCAATCTATTGTACTTAAACCTTTTGCAACATCTACTAATTATGTGAATATTTCTGTTCGGACAAATAAATGGAACATTATCGGCAGCCCATTTTTAACCTCTGTGAAATGGAGCGATGTAGTTGCTGCAAATTCGTTAACGTCTGGTTCTGTAATTTATTCTTACGACGGAAGTTTTTCCGTTGCCACAACGCTTGACCCGTTTGCGGGATATTATTATTTCGGAAATAATTTATCATCGTTAAGAATTCCTTATCCATTTACGTCGCCGCCGGAAAATTTGCCGAAACAAAATTCTACGCTTACCAAAATTGGAATACAATACACATCGCCGATAAATAAAGATTACAGCGCATTTGTTGGAATTGATGAAAAATCGCAAATTGGTTTTGATGAATATGAAACGAGAAAGCCGCCTGTGTTTTCCGACCAAGGTTCTGTTTGGTTTAACAAACCCGAGTGGGATGAAGTTCACTCTCGTTTTGCAAGCGATATTCGTCCTGCGCTTGGCGAAGGACAGCAATGGAATTTTGTTGTGCATCATCCGTTTAAGGAAAAAGGTCAGCTCCAATTTTCTGGTTTAGAAAATCTTTCGCCTGAATACAGCGCAGTTCTTATTGATAATGAAACGAAAAGCATGACAAAAGTTTCTACAAACTTACCGATTGCAATTTACCCTTCGAAAGTTGAAAAAAATTATTCGTTGCTGATAGGCAAGCGTGCGTTCATTGAATCGAAAAAAGAAAAATATATTCCTGAAGAATTTCAGCTAATGCAAAATTATCCGAATCCTTTTAATCCGGGAACAATAATACAATATCAAATCCCCCATAATCCCCCTTTACAAGGGGGAAGCCGCGAAGCTGCAGGGGGATTCGTAACTTTAGAAATTTATGATGCGCTTGGAAGAGAAGTAACAACATTAGTAAACGAAGTAAAAGAACCGGGATATTATTCAGTTTATTTTGATGCATCAAGATTTTCATCCGGCGTCTATTTTGCTAAACTTACAATGGGCGATAAAGTGCAGTTGAAGAAATTAATTCTAACGAAATAATTTATATTCAACTGTTTGTATTATCCTCAATAGCATTATTGTTATTGAGGATTTTTATTTTGCAGAAAATGTGATTGATCGCACCAAAATAGATTATGCTATTGCGAAAATTATTTATTAAAGATCCATTCTATTCAAATAAAACAAATACATTATTTCAGGAGGGCTGCCATGAAATTTTGCTTCATTGCTATTGCTGCAATACTTATCGTTGTTTCTTCATCTGCTCAAACCGACTGGCCGCATAATGATTTTGATGCAGGAATTCCTCTCTCTGTTTTTTTTGGAAATTACGATGCCTCAAGATATCCTACAGCATATTCGGAACATCTTAAGTCGCTTCCCGATGGGAAAGACGGTGTTTGGATTTTAGTAAGATATTATACCGGTGAAGATAGTTAACTGGTTCAGCATATTGATAAAAATGGAAATCTTTTGTTTCCCAAAGATAATGTCCTTGCCATTAAAACTATCAGCGCGCATACGGTTCAAGGTTTGGTGGATGAAAGCGGCGGATTGATTTTATTCTATAGCGTCTATCAACCATCTGCTTTAATTAAAGGACAGAAAATAAATCTTTCCGGTCAGTTGTTGTGGGGTCCTAGTGGAAAAATCATTAATTCAAAAAGTGGAGGTAATATGATTAACATACTTCCGCAAGAAAATTTTTATTACATAACATGGCATGAAGTCGGGGAAATTTACGTTCAAAAATTGAATCCCGATGGTGATATTATGTGGCAATCTGGTGGAGTAAAGGTTTCAAATTCTGCTGGTGTTGGTTTTGGAATAAATAATATACGAGCCGCAGATTTTTCTGATTATTTAGTTGTTCTTTGGGAGCGATCAGATTCTTTGTTCTATGGGAAAATTACAAAATCTAATGGAACAAATTTAAGTGCTGTTTCGCTTTTTAAGTTTGCACATCAAACCGGAAACCACAATATAACAGAAGTGGTAAAAAATAATCTTGATATGTCTTCCTATTTTGCATGGCAGGATAAGCGATACGGAAATACGTTAGGAACTGAAGTTACGCAGATGGTCATGCTGAGCGAGGCACGCTTAAGTTTGTAAGGT
>CAYXEE010000263.1:0-4081 GCA_964463935.1 uncultured Chitinophagaceae bacterium
TACATAATAAAAGCGTATCTCCTTTTTCTATGTTAAATACTGTATCTGCTCCAACCGATACAATCGGTATAATTCTGTTCATCGTGGTTAAATTCCGAACATAAAATGGCACTTTAAAAATTTTTCTTCGGTTGTCATATCTAACGGTATAACTCCAGAGCGTATCTGAAAAATCTGATTTACCCCAAATTATTTCATAATCATCAGTAAAGCCGCCAGCCGGCGTAATATCTACATTAAAGAAAAACCAATCTTTAAGTTTTACTTTTTTAATTTGTGAAGGAAGAATTTGCTGTATATCGTATATTCCGATTGGAATATCCGTCATTTTTATTTGAATGCCATCAACTGTTATTACATTATCAATATCTTCCTTAAAAAATTCTTTATTCTGAAGAGTATCCGAAATATTTCCTGTTTTTGTAATTATCGGCTGCGATGAACCATTGTAATAGATAGTATATTTCTTATTAGAAGGATTCGCAGTATTAAATGTCATTATGTAGTCTTTCCCGGTTATTTTTCCTGCATCAACAATATGTATTTCAGGAACGGCTTGCGTTCTTCCCGCCAGCAGTTTAGGTTTTCCTTTGGTTTCTCCCGCTGTAATTCCTCGCGGAGGCGCAGATGGAATAACAGCAACGGTATTACCGCCAAGCTGTAATCTATCCGCCTTAATAGAATTGACGAGCGGCGGAACATTTCCATCATCGCCGTCGTACGCGCAGACTGCATACCAATATTCGTAGCCGTTAGAAACATTTCTATCTGTAAATGAATGTTTCAGCCCTGTATCATCGCCAAGCCAAAAGTATCGTCCGAGTTCTAATTTGCTTTCGCCGGCAATATTATCTTTAAGATCAAATTGAGCTAACGGCTTCCAATATTTAAATCCTCCTTTTACATCCGTAATTTTTTCTCCCCAGGTAATTCCTCTATCTGTGCTTTTAAAAATCATATAACCTTGGAATGCATTATTTTTTGTTAACCGATCGTTCGCGTGATCAATGGTTCCATCTGATTTATAGTAAACGCCTTTTTCGGAACGAGCATCCCAATAAAGCGTAATTTCTCTATCGCCGACTGATGTTTGAACAACGGGTTCGGGAGGAGGTTCTGCGGCTTGATAATTTGCATTGTATAATAATTGACAGAACATTGCATTATTAAATAAATCGCTTTTGTTTGCTGCATGAACCGTAGCAAATGCAAAATTTAATTGTTTACCCGGGGGAAGCATAAACGGTCCGCTGGCAACAACATACGTAATATCCGGTCCGTAAGAATTCGGAGTTTGCGTCCAATCGCGCGAATGCGGCGTAATATTTTTTGGCGGCATTATTCCGGCAGCAAGCTGATCGTATTCCGTAACTTCCGATTGCGGCGCGGCGGAATATTCAAACACTTGAAATGTTGTAATTCCGCGCGGCTTATTTGTAATTGTATCATTCGGCGTTTCCAAAAATTTTAATCCAACCCAGCCGACATTTTTTGCAATTAAGCCCTGTACTTTATCATCGCCGTCCCAAAGATATGTAAAGTTCCATAACAAAGAATCTTGCTGAAGTGAATATCCCGGAACATCTGTACCCGGAGGAATAAAGGCGGCAAAATCATCGGTCCATTCTGCCGCGCCTTGTTCAGGACAATCGGGATCGTCGTGAATTCCCAATTGAACATCAAACAACGTATCGGTTCCAACATTGGTAACCAGCATTTTATAAATAATGAAATTCTGGTTAAGAATATCGTCCCATTGCAAAGCCCACATATCAACGCGAACATCCATCGGCTTCGGCTTATTGCCGTCAATTGTATCATTATCTGAAATTACAAAATATGCTTCGCGTGTTGCGCGAACATCTCCATTCACAACACCGGGAAAACCGCGTAAACCAAGCGGCGGCTGATTGTAGGTTAACCCAATTTGTGTAAGTTTGTTTACAGTTGGAGGGAGCGAAACAATCGGCTGAGTGTTAGGCCAGGTTGAAGGCCAGCTTTCTATAATATCGCTGAAGGCAATTCCGATATTTTTCTTTTCATTTTCAATTCCTGCGTCAAATCCTTTCACAGGTTGAAATTCTTCTTCGCTGAATCTTGCCGCGCCGCGAGTTCCGCTGGCGACAAATTTTGTTCCATCTTTTTTCTTTGCGCCGATAAGCGGGGCCATTGTCCATCGGTAAGTAAAGCCGGATTTTGCGGGAAATTCGTAACACAGACCCCAACGATCATAACCAAGCGTTGCGGCATTTGAAATTCTTGCCCACACATTGCCGACATTTAAGATAGAAAGTTTTCTATCTGCAACGCCGCTTGGTTTTGCAAGCAGAGACGGCGGAAGCGGTTTGTATCCGCGCTGAGGCGCGAGAACCGTGTTGTAATATTTCCATTTTTCCATTGTTATTTCCTCTTGAGCAACAAGAGAAAATGAAAAAATAAATACGCTTACGAACAATATTTTTATTTTCATGAAAACTCCAAAATTCAATATCAATTAAATTGAAATTCTAAGCCGATTTCTACATGACGCGGCGGACCGAACCATTGCGGTCGATGAATATTCTGCACGCTTGTATTCGGATTTGCTGAATAATCCGGTCTGCCGGTACTGCTGAAAACATCATACACATTTTTTTTATTAAATAAATTTTCTACATCCGAATAAAGCATAAATTTATAATTATCTACTGCAAATTGTTTGTAAACCCGAAGATCAACTGTTCCGGTCCACGGCATTCTATCGCTGTTTCGTTCGCTGATTGGTTTTCCGCGAGCATCGGTTGGGGTGTACGGCAGTCCGCTTCCAAATTGACCGATGACGCTTCCGCCCCACGAATTAAAAGTCATAGTCCCGGAAAAGTTTAAGGTATGCGGCTGGTCCCATCCGAGCGTAATAGTTTTCTTCGGCGCAACAATGCCATAGACCGATGCAAGATACGCTTCGTCTGCGTGCGACTGCCAATAATCTGCATTTCCTTCAGCGCGGGAGTACGTATAATTCATTTGAAAAGAAAAATTTGCGGTAAATCTTCTTCGCAATGAAATTTCTACTCCCCGCGAATTCGCATAATCTAGATTTACAATTTGCGTGTACGCATACGGACGAACATCAACACGCTGCGTGGAGATATAATCGTAAGTATCTTTATAGAAAATGGTTACGCTGCCGGAGAAATTTTCCAACAACTCAAATTCCGAACCGAATTCGTATGCGTGCGTAACTTCCGGTTTTAAGTTTGGATTCCCGATTGAAGGTTCATATCCCTGCCCGAGATTCGGCAAGGGATATTGCTGATCAATTTGATTGAATCTGCGATATAAAAAATTAAAATCCGGGTATTGATAAAACTGTCCATATGAAAATCTAAATTTAATAGATTCGGTAATAGGATGCGCAAAACCGATACGCGGGCTGAGATGAAATTTCGGCTTTACTTTATCTTGCTTTGCTTGCGTATTGTTCGGATTATTTATTATTGAATAAATATCCAGCGCTTTACTGTCAAGATAATCGAACCGTAAACCGATGTTTAAGATAATGTCGTCGTATTCCAATTTATCCTGAACATACCCCGAGAGTTGTATTGGGGTAAATGCGTATGAAGTAATTTCGGAATGGCGTTTCCAAAATGGGTACGAATCGTCAAGATGATCCCAATAGGTATTTATTCCGCTGATCCAAAAATTAGAAAGCGTATGAAATTTAATTTCAAAACCGGCTTTCACTAAGTTGTTTTTATCAATTTGACTTGTAAAATTTCCAATAATAGTTCTTGAAATTGCTCTGCTATTTTCAAAGAAATTATCAACCGATGGCACCATTACAATAGCTTGAGAAATTCCTTGCGCTTGCAATTGTGCAATGTGCGCATTGGTTAATTGTTCCCCTTTCCTTGCTATAATTGTTCCCGAAGAATCCTTTATGTCGGCGCCGAGCGTTCGATATCCCATTGATTGAATATCGGAAAACAACAGCGGCTGGGCATAAGATCCGGCAAATTCATAGTTCGATGAAGAATCAAATGCAACAGCGTCGCTTACAGGATAAAATATTTTTCTAAAACGTTTTGTAATATCTTTT
>CAYXEE010000264.1:0-4077 GCA_964463935.1 uncultured Chitinophagaceae bacterium
CGCGCGCATAGCTGTTTCAACACAATACATATGCTTGCGTAAACTTTCATTATGCGTGAATTCTTGCAGTAACGCTAAAGCGTCATTTCTGTTTAGATTCATAGATCGTAGAGGGACAATATTTATTAACCGCACAGTTATTGCACAGCGGCTTCCGAGCTGAACAAATTTTTCTTCCGTGATAAATTAAAGCATGGGAAAAATGAAACCAATCTTTTTTAGGAATCAGCGGCATTAAATCTTTTTCTATCTTCACTGCATCCGTTTCAACTGTAAATCCGAAACGCTGTGATAATCGCGTTACGTGAGTATCAACAACTATCCCTTCAATTATTCCAAACGCATCTCCAAGAACAACATTGGCGGTTTTTCTTCCAACACCGGGCAGTTCAAACAATTCTTTCATTGTTGGCGGTACTTGCCCGTTATGCTTTTTTAACAATTCGTTGCAGCAAGCAATAATATTCTTTGCCTTATTGTGATAAAAACCTGTTGAATGGATATACGCTTCAACTTCCTTTTGATTTGCATAAGCAAAATCCTCAACGGTATTAAACCGCGCAAACAATGCAGGCGTAACCATATTCACTCGCGCGTCTGTGCATTGTGCTGAAAGTATAACGGAAATGAGTAATTGCAGTGGAGTTGAATATTGGAGCGCTGTTGTATTTTCGGGATATAATTTTTTTAGAATTTTCCAAATATGTTTCGCGCGCGTGCGTAATTCATCTTTTTCTTCAATACGTCTTAATTTCATACAGCATCGTGAAAAATAAAGAGCGATTCAACAGCAGTTTCTTTATCGTTAATCAGATTTAATGCAGTAAAAATATCTATGATGGAATGCGTATTTAAATCAACTGAAAAAACAAATTCTATTTTTTGGTCAGTAATGGAAAACGGGTTTGTTAGCTGCAAACGGACGCCGGATAATTCAAATTCTGTAATGCAAGATTGAACACTTTCTTGAATTGCGCTGATGTTTGTTGATGATGCAAAAATACAGTGAACAGAAAAATGCTGCGAATTATTCTCTGATTCAAATTTTCTTGCAATTTTTGAAGCCGATGAATATACCGGCAGGAAATTCTCCGCTTCATTTTTCTGGCGAATCGAAGCAATAACATTCATTAAAAATTCAAAGGAATCAAGATTTGATACTAAAAATTTTGTAGTAAAAATATTTGATTGATTTTTAGAAAATGAAATACCTTTGCCGGCTAATTCCTTCTTCCCTTTTTGGAGAAGGGTTTTAACCATTGAAGATTTTTTTTTCAACATAGGAATATCTGAAGCATCTATCAATAATGATGAAGTTGAAAACAATTTTGGCGTGTTTTCAAAAATATCAATTGAGTGTAACGCCTCTAAAATAATATTATTTATATCAGACGAATCTGACTGCAAAACTGTGGAAAGATACTGACTTAGTCCGCTGCGCAGCAGCAGCATTTGTTTTTGAAGATATTCTGCATTCGATTTTTCAAAAATAGTTTTTGCCTGCTCCAGTTCTCCGGTAATAAACTTAACAAGATCAGAAAATATTTCCTGCTCGGTTTTTTCATTTGCAGCATTATTTCTTTTCTGCCAAAAAATTGTATAAATATATTCAGTATTCATATTGTTCCCTCTTACCAATAATATCTAATTTTTTTAAAAAAAGAAATTGAATAATATTTAGAAGTCATCTCGAAAAACTTACAAACTGAAATTACGCAAAATCAAAAAAATGCTTCGACTCGGCACAAAACGAAAGGTCATCCTGAGCAAATCCTTTGCTTTTTAAGGATGTGTCGAAGGATGACCTTATAAACTTAAGCGTGCCTCGCCTGCCTTTGCCGAAACGAAGCATCGGCTTCGTGCGGGCAGGATCAGCATGACCATATGCGTAACTTCAGTTAGATTATTGCTCAGTTCATCTTTTACAGAAAGAACTTTATAGCCGGAACTTCGTAAAGCTCCGAGTGTAGTCGGTCTGTTCATTGTGCGTTGCCCTCGCTTTATTTTAATATAGTTTTGCGGAAGCAAAAAATCAATTTTTGTTGTTTGTACAGCAACTTCATCTTATCTTTACACGTGTCTTTTACCACCGAGTTCGAAGTGAAGCAATTTGACATTGTTAAAATAATTTTCAGGCGTTTCGTTTTGTAAAATTATAGTTTGTAAAATTTCATAATTTGCCAAGGGCATTCCTTTGGGACATCCTTCATAATTCATAATTATTTTGTGCCGTTTCCAAATAAAACACTCATATTGCGTTTTAGTTCCATCGGGGATATTGTTTTAGCATCTCCGCTGATTCGCGCTGTACGAAAAGCCGCCGGCAAAAACGCGCGCGTAGATTTTGTTGTGAAAAAAGAATTTGCGGAACTTGTTTCTTCCAATCATCATCTTTCCATAACGCACGAGTTTGATTCCGCATCAGGATTTTTCGGATTGCAAAAACTTGCTTCGGAATTGCGAAACGAACAATACGATCTTGTTATTGATATCCACGACAGCGTGCGGACAAAATTATTGCGCAGCGTAATCGGCGCAAAAAAAGTTGTCGTTATTGATAAACGAAAATTTGCCCGCTGGCAATTGATAAATCTTCACAGAAATATTTACAACGATGCTCTTTCTGTTGCTGAACGATATATTGAAACAGTTAAACAATTTGGAATTGAAAACGATAATAAAGGACTTGAAATTTTTATTCCCGATTCAATTCAATTTGATGTGAACGGAAAAATTGCAAAACTTCGGCTGAATAAATTTGAAAAAGTAATCGGAATCTGCCCCGGCGCAAAACATTCTACCAAACGGTGGCAAAAAGAAAAATTTGCCGAAGCTGCTATCCGTGCCGCAAAAGAGATGAATGCAAAAATTTTATTGTTTGGCGGCGCATCGGAAAAAGAGGATTGCGAATTTGTCCGCAATAAAGTGAATGATGCAGTTTCAGAAATTTCTGCAACAAGTTTTGCGGAAGAATTTTCTCTGCTGGAAAGCGCGCAAGCGTTGGAATACTGCGACGTTGTAATTACTAACGACAGCGCGTTGATGCATCTTGCTGCGGCAAAACAGAAAAAAATTGTTGCAATCTTCGGCTCTACCGTAAAAGAATTCGGATTTTTTCCTTACGGAACGGAATCTATTGTAATAGAAAATAACAATCTGCGCTGCCGCCCGTGTACGCATATCGGTAAAAGTTCCTGTCCTCAAGGACATTTCAAATGTATGGAAGAAATTTCCGCCAATAGCGTCTATTCTGCTGTTGTAGAAATACTTGCGAAGTAAAAACCTTCAAAATTTGCTGTAAAATCAGCTAAAAATTTACTTCTCATCTTTTTATTGCATCTCGTACTGCTCTGCTCTATATTAACTCGTCATTAAAACAATATGTGGTTATTCTATTTGCTATGATTTTATCCACACAAACAAAAGAACTCCTTTCAAAAATAAATGAAACATCCGGCGATTCGCTTCAACGCGCGATGGATCTCGGCGCATTGCTGGAAATTTCTTTTCTCCATAATAAAACTACAATTCTTAATGATATCGCATTCCACGCAAAATTTTTAGCGAAGACCTTTGAACTGATGAAGCGTATCGGCAAAGACGGCGAAGGATACGATAAACTGTACAACGAATTTTCAGCGAGTCTTGAAAAATTTCGGCAGATGATTTTGCAGATTCTTGAAAATGCGCCGAATGATGTGAAAGCATTGTTCACATCGCAATATCTTTCGCTTTCCACAATTGCAATGGAACGCTTGATGCAGCTTATTCACGATCTTAGCTGGTATAAAAATTATCTTATTGATATACGGAACGCGGAATAATGGAATTTCGAAAAACAATAAAATATGTGCGTATTGTTTTAGCGGTTGTGCTTCTGCTTAATGCGCTGTTGTTTGTTATTGACCGTCCGGTTTCTGTTGTTGGAATTATTCTTCAAATTTTAATTGAACTGAATGTTGGTTTTGCTTTTTTACTTTTGCACAAAGAGTTGAAATAATAAATCGTCTAACAGGGTGTTGAAAAAACTCTTTTGTCAGCCACGAATCACACGAATTAAAGATACAGTTCTCGATT
>CAYXEE010000265.1:0-4075 GCA_964463935.1 uncultured Chitinophagaceae bacterium
CTAATATACCCCTTATTTCGCTTATGTTTTAACTTCTTGCGTAACTTCAGTTAATAACTGATGTTACGCAAAATCAAAAAATTACTTAAAAAAGTAAGTTCGTCATGCCTGTCCCGAAGGGATCCCTTTGGGAGATTCCTTCGGAAAATGTATTAATCGGGCATCCATTCAATAGATTCCCGCTAAAAACACGCCTGTCCGCCGCACAACAACGTGCTTTGGAAGGCGGGCGGGAATGACGGTTGTTTTTTCCAATCTGCGTAACATCAGTTAATAAATTGTACAAAAAAAGAACGGCGATGAGACCGTTCTTTTTATTTGAAGAAGTACTTCAGTCAGTTATCGTTTCTTTGCCGCTTCTTCATACGAAGACTGATGCGCTTGATCAATTGCAATCAGCAATTGATAGATGCTTGAGTCGGAATATTTTTTAAACACTTCCGCTAACTCGCCGTATTTTGTTTCAAAAAATGTCTTAAACAAAACATTTCGGGCAGAAAGTTTTTTGATTTCTGCAATTTGATTTAAGAAGCCGACCATATTTTTGTAACCGTTTTCCGGTTTAGTGGCAAGTAAATCCAACCCACGATAATGGTACTGATAAAATCCTTCGCGGAACGGTAGAAATTTTGGATTCACAATATCTTCAATAAATTGAAATCGGCTGTAGTTGTTTCCCGATGCGCGGTCCCAGCCCTTTGCAGAACTTGGAGCTTGGTTGCACACATTATATGATTTTTGAAAATACGGCGTGCCGGAAGTTTTTTCGTACGAATCGTAATCGAATCCGACAATAAGGTAAGCATAGAAATCGAGAAAGTCGGTCAGCGCGTCAAATTGCGATTCACTGCGATAGAGCGGCTGTCCTTTTATGTAACTGAAATCCCATTTATCGTCAAAAATTCTGACCAGCGGAGTAGATTTTGCGGATGGATTTTTTCCGACAAAAATCGGTCTTTGACTTCCGATAAAAACTTGCGCTGAATAATTTCCTTCTGCGCTTGCGGAAACAAAAAAGATAGATATTGTGCATTTTATTTTTTCTCCGCCAAGATCGTCGTTCGTCCACCGTTGCGAATTAAGATAATTTTCAATATCCTGTTCAAAGTTTTGCAATTGGTCTCTAAATTGCACTATCTTATCTGTGTTAACCGTAATATCGCAATCTAATTGCGCATACGCAGAAGTAGAAATAATAAATAAAAAAATAAAAAGAGTTCGCATAAAATCCCCGTTCGATATGCGTCAATATAAAATTTTTGTTCTCGTACTTCAAGTAATTGTTTCGCAATCCATTTTTTGCGGATTCGATAGAATTGCTCAACCGACAGCCGTGTTTGGAAAAGGATTTTCAGGCGCAGCAGTTTATTTGCACGATGGAAGCGGAATAAATCCCGCGGCTTCAGGAAATTTGCAAAATTCTTTTGTTTCTATATTTTATTCCCCTTCGCCGTTTCAACTTTCACAGCTTTCTAATTCCGGAATTTCTGCCGGCAAAAATTTTAATTTTGGAAATATTGCTTTTTCTGCCGCAACATTCGGATTTTCGTTATACCGCGAAAATTCTGCAATGCTGAATTATTCGTTGAAACTTAAAAACGAATTTTCCATCGGCGCATCAATCAATGTAAATAATGTATCAATTGCTTCGTATGGTTCTGCAAGTACCGTTGGAATTGATGCGGGAGTAATTTTTTCGCCGATAGAAAATATTTTTCTAGGATTTTCTGCATTGAATATCAATCGTCCAAATTTAAGTTCGTACAACGATGAAATTCCATTACTCTATAATGCAGGAATTGCTTACCGCATTGAAGAAATTGCAACGCTAAATATAGATTTGCAGTCGGAATTTCGGTCAAACGCCGAATGGAAATTTGGAATTGAATTTACTCCGCTGCAATTTGTAACACTGCGCGCCGGATATAATGAAAGTATTCATCGCTTGTTCGGCGGAATTGGAATTGAATACGGCGGGATTCAATTTAATTACGGCGCCGCGCTGCACAATGAACTTGGTACAACTCATTCAATTGGAATTACAATCTTTCCGTGAAAATAATTTTTCAAAAGTATTTTTTTTATTTATGTCTCGCGTTTTTATTTACAACGCAACATCTCATTTCTCAAATTGATACCAGTTCTGTTGCGGATGATGACGAAACAATAAATTCCATCGTAGACAACGGCGCAGAGGAAGAAAACAATCAATATCTGATTGAGGATTTGGAATTTTACCGAGAGCATCCAATAAATTTATCTACAGCCGGTTATGCAGAACTTATTGCACTGCCGTTTATTTCTCCCAACATTGCAGTAAAAATTCTTTTACTGCGCGATACGGTAGAAATTATTTCTTTCGATCAATTGCGAGCAATTCCCGAACTAAGCGAAGACTTGGTAAAGAAAATTTCAATGTTCGCTGTTCTGGAGCGCGGAATTGCGCTGCGCGCATTTAAAGAATTTGCGCCGCATAAATTTCAATTTCGTTCCCGTTTAGAAAAGCGCGTGCAAGAATTAAAAGGATTTCAGACGCAGAAATTTCTTGGAAATAGAAATTACTTGTACCAAAGAATGAAAATATTTTCTTCACACTATGAAATAGGAGTTCTTTCAGAAAAAGATGCCGGCGAGCGAACCGGCGATGGATTTGTAATAGGTTCGGTTTCAATTAAAGATTTCGGCGCATTACGTCAATTTAATATTGGAACATATTCGCTTTCATTCGGCGAAGCGCTGGCAGTTGGAAAAAATCTAGCAGCGGCGCGCGGGTTTGACGCCGTCGGTCAGATAAAGAAGCGCGGCAGTATGCTGCGTCCGTCGCTTTCAACGGATGAGTTCCGGTATTTCCAAGGCGTTGCGGCGGAATTGCAGCATGAAAATATTTCATTCATTCCATATTATTCCAACAGAAATTTGACAGGCGCGTTTGATTCTGCAGCAAAAAGCGTCTCCAGTTTTTATACAAGCGGATTGTTCAGAACTGAAAAAGATTTACTTCGCAGAAATACAACGGCTGAAAAATTTTACGGTAGCGCAGTTATCTTTTCATCCGAAGAGCGTAATAGCATCGGAATAAACTACAGCAACGTGAAATATGATCATTTTCTTAAACCTGCACTTTTAGATTTTGAGAATAAAAAAAACCGGCAAATAATAAATTCATGGGGAGCGTTGAATTTTTCATGGCTTTCAGTGTTTGGCGAAGCGGCGACAAACGATGCGAATCGGTTCAGCAAAATTCTTGGAGCAGCAATGAATTTATCAAAAATTCTTTCGTTTGCATTTCATCATCGAAATTATACGCAGGGTTTTGTTTCTCCCTTTTCTAATCCAATTAGCATACGCAGTAAAATTTCTGATGGTGAAACGGGAAATTATTTCGGTATTGAGGTGAAGCCGGAGCGAAACATTTTTCTTTCCGGTTATCTGGATGTCTATTCTTTGCACGGAAAGAACGAGTTCGGCGCAAAAGGAACTGAGGAATTGCTGTATTCAAAAATATCGCTGACTCGAAAATTTTCCATTGAACTTCAATTAAAAGTGAGAAATAAATCGCAGATTGAAATTCGTGAATTAGACGACGAGCGGATTCAAAAAAATTTCCGTTTTGCGTATAAATATAAACCGGCGAATTTTCTCTCTTTTTCTCAACGATTTGAAGTTGTTCGAGTGAATTACAAACCTTCAAATTATTCCGAACAAGGATTTTTAACGTTTGCAGAAATTTTATCGCGGCATCCTTCGCAGTCGTATTTCTTTAAAGCGCGTTTAGCAATGTTTAACACAACTTCGTATGATTCTCGATTATATCAATACGAATCTGACGTTGCCGGAAATTATTCTAATCCGCCGATGTACGGGAAAGGCGCGCGCTGGTATTTGGTTACGGGTTACGAAGTGTTTGACAAATTTTTATTTTCGTTGAAGTACAGCGAAACGATTCGCTACGGAATTGATGGTATAGGGAGCGGGGATGATGAGATTAAAGGGAATCTGGACAATCAGCTTGCCGTGCAGATTGATTTCACGTTCTGAATAATTTTCCGTAAATTGAGATATGAATGAAGAAAAA
>CAYXEE010000266.1:0-4069 GCA_964463935.1 uncultured Chitinophagaceae bacterium
TAACCTATGGCTACTTTTTTACTCTAACTCCTTTTATTTTGGACAGCAATGTAAAAATATAATTTTTCAAGTTTATTCCTCAGCGAGCATCTTTTTTACCACAAGATGCGGAATAAGCCAATGTAATTTTCCCATTCCTTTGCCGACCGGAAGATGAACTTCTACGCATGCGAGCGTTCCAGTCTTCATCACAATTGTGGATTGACTAGAGCCGTTGATAAGCTGCGAAATTGCGTTGCTGCAAAACGGCTCGTGGCTTACCAGAAGCAAAACGCTGCTATCGGTAAAATGCTTTAATTCATCAAATAGATTTCTCGGGTCAGAATTTGGTGTAAGATGTTCACTTGATTCAATCGTAATCGGCGGAAGCTGGTCTAATACCAATCGCGCCGTTTGTTGTGCGCGCGTGATAGGGCTTACTAATGCGTGAGTAAAAACAATGCCGGCTTTTCTGCAAAAGATTCCAATCTGTTTTGCAGATTCTTCGCCTTCTATTGTTAATTCACGGTCTGCATCAGTTGCGGCATTGTATCCCGCTTCACTGTGACGGAGAAAAAATAATATCATACCAATGATTTCCCAAATTGCGCAGATAGTTTCAATGATTTACTGATGTTACGCAAAATCGTAAGATGGAGTCCACCTTGCCTAAAAAGTAAATTGAAACATGAAAGTATTGTTTTGTTTGTTAAGAAGGTGGACTCCATCTGTTTAACTTTTTTAGGTGTATTTAGCTCTGCGTAATCAAATTAGACGTTTGCGCGCTTCGGCATATCCCGGTTTTAATTCATCGTAAATAATTTTTATGCGGTCTTTATACGGGATAAATGCAGATTTCATTGCGTTGATTGTAATCTTTTCTAATTGGTCAAGATCAAGTCCAAATTTTTCGTGCGCAATTTGGTATTCATCCGTTAATGTAATTCCGCTCATCAAACGGTCGTCGGTATTTAGCGTAACGCGGAATTTATATTTGTGAAAAATCCCGAATGGATGTTCGTCCAAACTTCGCACTGCGCCGGTATGCAGATTGCTTGTTAAACAAATTTCAATCGGAATGCGTTTATCAAGAACGTACTGTGCAAGCGTTCCCATCGAAAGCACTTCGCCATCTTTTACGCGCATATCTTCGATTAAGCGTGTGCCGTGTCCGATGCGATGCGCGCCGCACCATTGAATTGCCTGCCAGATGGATTCTTTGCCGAATGCTTCGCCTGCGTGAATTGTTATATTAAAATTTTCGCGCTGAATATAGTGAAACGCATCTACATGTTTTTTTGGCGGGTAGCCCCCTTCTTCGCCCGCAAGATCGAAACCAACAACGCCATGATTGCGAAATTCTACTGCAAGTTCAGCAACTTCCTGAGAAACGTGCGGCTCCATGTGGCGCATTGCACAGATCAATACTCCGTAATGAACGCCAAAATCTTTTTTACCGCGTTCCAAACCTCGCAATACAGATTTTACAACGCGCGATGTTGATAAACCTTTTCCGGTATGAAACATTGGAGCAAAACGAGTTTCAAAATAAACCACGCCGTCTTTTTTCATATCTTCCACTGTTTCGTACGCAACGCGTTCCAACGCTTCTTCGGTTTGCATTACGCCGCAGGTGTGTTCAAATCCTTCAAGAAAAAGTGGAAGAGAGCCGCGTTGCGCGCCGCGCTGAAACCATAAATCTAATTCATGCGGATCGCTTGTCGGCAGTTTGTCGTACTTTTGCTCTTTTGCTAATTCAATTACTGTTTGCGGACGAACGCCGCCATCGAGATGGTCGTGAAGAAGAACCTTGGGAATGGTGCGCAAGAAATCTTTGGAGAGTGTCATAATAATCCTATTTATAGGTGAATAATGAATTCTTGCGTTACAAGATACGAATGAAAGAAACGAGTTGCAAGACAAGAAGAAATTATGGAAAAAAAAATCCGAATGAATACCTTGTATGTGAAATTTCAACTTTTTACCTTCTACAAATTTAATCGAGGAGCAATGAGCGATCTTTTCCGTAAAAAAAGCGTTGAACAAATTCTACACAACGCTGAAATACACGATGCTGAGCATCAGGCATTGAAAAAAAATCTTACCGTAAAAGATTTAACGGCGTTTGGTATAGCCGCAATTATCGGCGCGGGAATTTTCAGTACAATCGGGAATGCAAGTTTTTCCGGCGGACCGGCGGTGATAATTCTTTTTATTTTTACTGCAATTGCCTGCACATTTTCTGCGTTTGCGTATGCGGAATTTGCTTCAATGATTCCCGTTGCAGGAAGCGCGTACACATATTCGTACGTTGCATTCGGAGAATTGATTGCGTGGATTATCGGATGGGATTTGCTGATGGAGTATGCAATCGGAAATATTGCTGTGGCAATTTCTTGGTCGGATTATTTTACAAGTTTGCTCGAAGCAATCGGATTTAAAATTCCTGAATTTCTTACGATGGATTTTCTTACAGCG
The DNA here is from genome assembly GCA_964463935.1 of uncultured Chitinophagaceae bacterium. GTDB lineage: Bacteria > Bacteroidota > Ignavibacteria > UBA10030 > UBA8401 > JACFMZ01. The sequence goes on from CAYXEE010000266.1 coordinate 2,458, forward strand.
TTGCGCGGATTTGAATCGGTAACTGCGCAGCTGCAAAAAGGAATTTCGTTAGAATCTATCGGCGAACTAGAACGAAGCGCATATCTTGCGTGGCTTCACGCGCCGCAAATTCTTGGTATTCATGTCGTGCTTGATATTCCTGCTTTGCTGATTACATTTTTTATTACATGGCTTGTGTATGTTGGAATTAAAGAATCGAAAAATGCGAGTAACATTATGGTGCTTGTAAAACTTGCCATTATACTTGTTGTCATCGCAGTCGGCGCAATGTATGTAAAAACAGAACATTGGTTTCCGTTTGCTCCGAACGGAATCAGCGGCGTATTGAAAGGAGTGTCGGCAGTTTTTTTTGCGTACATCGGATTCGATGCGATTTCTACAACGGCGGAAGAATGTAATAATCCGCAGAGAGATTTGCCGCGCGGAATGTTTTACTCAATTATTATTTGCACAATTTTATATGTTGCTATTGCGCTTGTATTAACGGGAATGGTGAAATACAACGAATTAAATGTCGGAGATCCGCTTGCTTTTGCCTTCCAAAAAGCCGGCTTACATTTTATTTCCGGCGTAATTGCGGTAAGCGCTGTTGTTGCAATGGCGAGCGTGCTGTTGGTGTTTCAACTTGGTCAACCGAGAATTTGGATGAGTATGAGCCGCGATGGTTTGCTTCCGAAAATATTTTCGCGCATTCATCCAAAACACCGCACGCCCTCTTTTTCTACAATCCTTACCGGATTTGTCGTTGCAGTCCCCGCATTGTTTATGAACTTGACAGAAGTTACAGATTTAACAAGCATTGGAACGCTGTTTGCATTTGTTCTTGTGTGTGCCGGAGTTATTCATTTACAATTGACGAATCCGAATATTGAACGAAAATTTAAAACGCCGTATATCAATTCCAAATATATTATTCCGACATTATTTGTTGTTGGAATTGCGGCATCGTTTTATTTTAATGCAAACGGCGTAGAAGATTTTCTGCACGGAAGAAAACTAAAACCAATGGAAGAAATTGCGCCGAATTTATCGGCGGGCGAATTTAGTCTGCTGGCAAACGAAGCGGCAATAATTTCATCTGTTGAATTTAAAAATTTTTCTTCAGCACAAGAATTCTTAAAAAATATTGATGAAAACGATTTGCGCATTGCCGTTACAACAGCGAATCTTTCGGTAGAAAAAGTATTTAATTCCGGTTACGACGTGTGGAAACATAATATTCCGCTTTGGATGTTTTTGATTTTGTGCGTTGTAATTTGCGAAGAATCATTCCGCAAAAACATTTCGCTCATTCCCGTGTTAGGACTAACAAGCTGCTTGTATTTAATGTCTGAATTAGGAATTACAAATTGGGTCAGGTTTTTAGCGTGGCTTGGAATCGGTTTGGTAATTTATTTTTCGTACGGAAGGTTTAACAGCAAATTGAAAAACAATGAATAATGGACAATGGATAATTAATAACTGAAGTTACGCAAAATAAGAAAATGCTTCGACTCGGCACAAAAAATTAAGGTCATCCTGAGCAAATCCTTTGTTTTTTGAAGGATGCGCCTCCCGAAGGGATGCCTTCGGCAGAAGGATGACCTTACAAACTTAAGCGTGCCTCGCTCAG
>CAYXEE010000267.1:0-1111 GCA_964463935.1 uncultured Chitinophagaceae bacterium
TTGCAAAAAGCAAAGACAATACCGCATAATTAACAAGCACAAACGGCTTTGCTCTGTATAATAGATAATTAAAAATTTTTTCCATTCAATCCGGCTGCTTTTTTGAAAAACCGACTCGCTGCATTGCGCCCCACGATTTTACGCCGCGATAATAATCCCAAAATGCTTTTATTCTCCACCAAACAGTAATCTGCCGATAGCCAAAATTTTCTATAATTCCGAGAAGAAGTAATTTTGCCAAATCTTTTGCTTTGGGATAGCGGTGAAATGAAATTTCTTCTAACAGCACTGCTCCTGTTGAAAAGAGTACGCCGTAAATTACCGCCACAATAAAAAATAAAATAAAAATCTGACTGTTAAGTATTCCCAGAAAATATGCCGCCATTACTGCAAAATATCCGAGACCTTCGACGATTGGACCGAATAATTCTATAAATACAAAATAGGGCATTGTTAACGTTCCAAGAATTCCGTAACGCGGATTTAAAAGCATAATGCGATGAATCAACAACGTATCGAGAAGACCGCGATGCCAGCGGTTGCGCTGCCTGCCGAGAATTTTTAACGTCTCGGGAGCTTCCGTCCAACAAACCGGATCGGGCACAAATTCTACTTTGTATGGAATTTTATTTTCGCGGCAGTAGCGGTGCATACGCACAACAAGTTCCATATCTTCGCCGACTGTATCGTGCTTGTAGCCGCCGACTGCGGAGACAATTTCTTTTTTAAACACGCCGAATGCGCCGGAAATAATCAGCAAGCCGTTCAACGAAGCCCAACCCATTCTTCCGGTTAAATACGCGCGAAAATATTCCACCACTTGAAAACTTGGAATTAACTTGCGAGATAGTTTTACTTCGGTTACTCTTCCCCGTTCAATGGTGCAGCCGTTAGCAATGCGCACAATTCCGCCGACTGCGATAACGGAATCGTCATCGAGATACGGCTTTGTAACTTTTAGCAGCGCATCATCTTCAAGAATAGAATCAGCGTCAATTGCGCACACAAGTTCGTAGCGGGAAATATTTAATCCCACATTCAACGCGTCTGCTTTTCCGCCGTTTTCTTTATCAACAACAATTAAATTTTTGTATTCTTTACGCTTAGAAAC
>CAYXEE010000267.1:1130-4048 GCA_964463935.1 uncultured Chitinophagaceae bacterium
GTACACATGCGGAGTTTCTACAAGAGAAAATTCTCTTATCATCACGTCAAGCGTATTGTCTTTGCTTCCGTCGTTAATAAAAATTATTTCCATTGTAGAATAATGCAGCCGGAGCAGCGAATTCACGCTTTCAACGCACGTTGCAGATTCGTTATACGCGGGCGCAAGCACAGAAATCGGCGGAGAAAGTTCGGATTGAAGAACAATATTGTAATCAATAAAATAATTTCGTCGCATATAATGAACAACGGAGCCGAATGAAACGACCAGCATGCTGAAATAAAAAAGATTAACGCAAAGAAAATACACTACAATAAACAGCGAATAGGTTGTTAATACTGCAAACGTAATTTCTTTAATAATTTCCATTGCTATGCTTTCTCCACAACAATTCCCCGTTCGTGTAAATATTGCAACGCGGCAGTTTTCGTTTCCGAATTTTCTACAGCGCGCGCATTGTGCAATGCCATAATTCCAAATTCGCCCATTTTGGATAGAGCTTCGGCGGCAAGTATTTTCTCGTCAAGCGATTGCTCTAATAAAATGTTATACAGCAGTGCAATTGTCTGCGGCGAAGCAAGAAAACCGGCGGATTGTATTGCGGCAGTGCGAACTGTTTTATTTTTGCTTTGAAGAAATTGTACTATAATTGGAACTGCTTCGTGGTCGCCGATTTTTCCAAGCGCTATTAAACTCGCCGCTTGTACCTCAATAAAATTATATCCAATGTATTCTTTTATAGTAGATACTGCAGAAATATCCGCTAAGGTCCCGAGCATTTCTAAACAAAAAATTTTAATCTCGGCAACGTCGGATTGCAATCCTTTAATTAAATGCGGCGCTGCGGAAGAACCCATTGCAGAAATGCTGCGCGCTAGATGAATTTTAATCCACAATGTTGTTTTTTTAAGATTTAATAGTACTGCCGAAAGCGCATCAACTCCTACAATATCAATAAGCGTCTGCACCGCTTCGGTTTTTACATTATCATTTTCATCATCAAGCAGTTGAACAATATGCGCCACAGCTTTTTTCGATTGCATTAAACTAAGATTGCGGCATGAATGCGCGCGAATCCACCAGCGTTTGTTCTGCAAGTTTTTTATTTCTTCATCTACAAAACCTAATTTATTAAACGCATAGGTTAATCGCTCGCGGGTTTCGCCGACTACGTTTTTTGCCACAACAAGCATCGTAGCGCGCAAGGTTCGTTTTTTTGCCTCTGACGGGAAGGGAAGCGTTCCGAAATACTGCAATTTGAATAATGCGAAATGATTTTCTAATTGATGTTCATAAATATTTGGTAAAGCGGATAAAACAGCGGGTTGAAAATCTTCAAGCAGAAAAAAATTGAGATGCAGCTGCGCCGCGCTTGTAACTTTTATATTTCGGATTTCCGACAATCCATTATTTATTTTCCCTGCAATTATAACAATTGAAGCAATTGCAATCAGAAAAACAGCGCAGAATGTAAATATTAAAATTATGGCAAAAAGAATAAATCACCTAATTTTCAAAAAAATAAATTTCTGAAAAAACACTGCGCAAAATTATTTGAACAGTTATTTTTTTCTTGCGAGTATTGCTTTTACTCTTGCTGTAACTTCCTGCGGGCTGAACGGTTTTTTAATGTAATCTTCGGCGCCCAGCGATAAGCCCTCTACAATTTCCTGCTCTAACGTGCGGGCAGTGAGAATTACAACAGGAATTGATTTATAATTCTCGTTGGATTTTAAACTCAGTAAAAATTCTTTGCCGGACATTACGGGCATCATCATATCCAATAAAATTAAATCAATGGTATTGCTTGTAACAATATCCATTGCTTTTACGCCATTATCGGCGGTAAACACATCGTAGCCGGCGTTTTTAAGTTTAAACACCACAAGCTGTAAAATAGTAATATCATCTTCTACAATTAAAATTTTTTCTGCCATACGTATTTGAAATATACAAAATATATGAAAGCAATTTCAACCTTCATTTTACTTTTCTTTTTTCATCCATTTGTAAAAAAACGCACTATGCGCTTTGCCGTTATGCAATATTTCTTTGCCGATTTCTGCGGCAGTTATTTTCTCATAGCTGTATCCGCTGGCAACGGAAGAAACTGTTACCGTATTATTTTTTATGGAAAAATATGCCCGCCACGATTTTACCGCTATAACATATCCTTTTTTTTCTTTCATTATTCTGCGGTATGAATGCGGCATCGGGTCGAATGAAAGGACATCAACAATGCGGTCTAATAAATTTATATCAAAATTTTCTTTTAACCACTCCCCTTGCTGTTTTGCTTTGCGGGAAAATTTTACATTGTAATGAACAATTTTTTCTTGAACAGTGTGAAGCCATCCAATCGTTGAATGAGGAAATGCTTCTGCATACGGAATGTACGGCTTAATATCTACAATCGGAGTTCCATTTAACAAATCAGGATTCTCTACAACGAGTGTTCTTCCTTTTACTTCAATCAATTTACAGAGTGAAAGTCCAATCGGATTTGGACGATGCGGCGAGCGTGTAGCAAAAACTCCTTTCTTCGTTCTTCCCGCTCTCGGCGGCAGGACTTTTGGTTTCCATCCTGAATTTTTGTGAAACCAATAAAGAATCCATAAGCGCTCAAAACCTGCAAGGTCTTCTAATGCCTGCTCAAAATTTTTGTTCGGCAGCAGCGTTATTGTTCCGATAATTTTTTCTTTTTGCAAATTCGGCTGACGCGGCGCATTATATTTTTCTTGATACGGAGTTTCGATAAAACCGATAGGCGTTATATGCAGTATAGTTTGTTGTTCATTTGCCATAGAGAAAAACAAAAAAAGTCTTACAGACTGCAAGACTTTTTTGCTCCTAAAAAAATGTTGAGCGGGAGACGGGGATCGAACCCGCGACGTCCAGCTTGGGAAGCTGGCATTCTA
>CAYXEE010000268.1:0-4046 GCA_964463935.1 uncultured Chitinophagaceae bacterium
ACCTTAATTTTTTGTGCCGAGTCGAAGCATTTTCTTATTTTGCGTAACTTCAGTTTCTAATTGAAAAATGGGCAAAAAACAGCGCTCTTAAAAATTTCTAATTTCAGAACCCCTTGCAATAAAACTTTTCCAAAGTATATTAGCGCAGGTTTACAAGGGAGGAAGTGAAAAACCTGCCTTCGCTGTTTCAACACGGTTCTGGGGGGCCGTTTGAACGTACGCTGGGCGGGTTTATTAACGCTGCATACATAATAATTGTATGCGGCGTTTTTATTTTTCATTGATTTTTGTTAAACGCTTCTCTATGTTATGCTAAAGCATTCCTGCTGCCGTTAATTTATTGTACACTTACAATACAACTTTACGTTAACGATATGGCGACAAAAAAAATAACAATTTCCAAACCGAAGAAAAAAAGGATTCTTCTTGTTGAAGATGAAAATGCCGTTGCAAAACAGCTTCGCTCCATTCTTAAAAAAAATCATTACGCCGTTATTTCAGAAACCGCCGCTTCAGGCAATCAAGCAATTCAGATTGCAAAAAAAAACATTCCTGATGTAATAATTATTGATGTCAATCTGCGCGGAGATTTAGACGGCATTGAAACTGCCGTGTTAATTACCGATGCTATGGATGTACCGGTTATTTTCTTAATGGATCAATCGGATACCAAAACGCTTGAGCATACAAAAATTTTTGATGCGCACGGATATATTCTTCAACCGTTTGACGAGCGGGATGTTCAAACCGCTGTTGAAATGGCTCTGTGCAAATTTACTACGGAAAAAGAATTGCGCGAAAGCAAAAAATGGTTCTCAACGACTCTGCGCAGTATCGGCGATGCCGTAATTGCAACGGATAATAACGGCAAAATAAAATTTATGAACAGAGTTGCCGAACAGCTGACCGGATGGGATGAATCTGAAGCGATAGGAAAAAAACTGGCGGAAGTTTTTGTTATTATTAATGAAAAAAGCAAAAGCCGTATTGCCAATCCGGCGCGCCGCGTTCTTTCCGAAAATAAAATTATCGAACTTCCCGGTCAGGCGGTTTTAGTTTCAAAAAATGGAAATCACACCAGCATTGAAGATTCCGCCGCGCCGATTTATGATGATGCGGGAAGTATCAGCGGCGTTGTCGTAACGTTCCGCGATGCAACGGAAAAGAAAAAAGCGCAGCAAATTATTTCTGAAAGCGAACGAAGATTTCGCGCATTGGTAGAACGCAGCACGGAAGCATTTTCCATTCTTGATGCCGCAGGAAAAATTCTCTACACAACAACCTCGTCGGTTACAATTCACGGTTATACCGTTGAAGAGATAGCCGGTAGAAATGTTTTTGAATTTCTGCACTCCGAAGAACTCAAAAGTTTAGAAAAACTTTTTGAAGAGCTTACCGCCCAGCGCGGAAAAGCAATAAATGCAACAATGCGCTTTCAGCATAAAGACGGGCACTGGCGGTGGATTGAAGCCGTTGGAACAAATTTACTTCACGACCCCGCCGTGCAAGGCATTGTAATAAACTTTAGAGATGTTACATACCGCCGCGAAGCGGAGAAAATTTTACAGCATACCAATACGCGGTTAAATTTCTTAGCGCGAATTACCGGCGAAGTAATCGGTTCTCTTTCCATTCAAAATCAAATTCACGAAATTGCCGCGCTCGCAAAAGATGCTTTTTCTGTCGACGTTGTTATTGTTCGCTCGGTGGACAAAGAAGAATCCCTGCTTATTGCTTCTTCCGGTATAGATGAAGAACAAATTAGCAGGCGGCTTCCTTCTCGGTACGGATTAACGGGTTTATTGCTTTCGCGTCACAAGGCGATTGCTATTAAAAATATTAACGAGATGTTCGATGTAATTTATCCTGCCAGCGGACAGATTGAAGATAAAACCAAACATTCTTTTGTTTCTTGTTTAGGGTCGCCGATTATTATTGGTCATGCTGTAATCGGCACAATTGGGTTATACACAACAAAAGAAGTAAGAGAATTTTCAACAACCGATTTAGAGCATTTACAAATTGTTGCCAACCACATGGCTGTTGCAATGGCAAACAATTCGCTCTTTAAGGAAATAAAAACACAAAACGCGCTGCTGCAAAATGAAATTAAAGAACGGAAAAAAATTGAAGACGATTTACGAAAAAGCGAAGAGCGATGGCGCATCTTAGTCGGAAGCGCTCCGAACATTATTGCGCAGATTGATAAAGAAGGGAAAATTCTTTTTATCAATAAACCTGTTCCGCCGCTGACGAACGAAAATGTTATCGGAACTTCATTTCTTGAGTTTGTTGCGCCGGAATACTTCGAGCAGGCAAAAAAAACAATTGATACTGTTTTTCAAACAGGAAATTCGGCAATTGTTGATGTTATGGGATTTGGCTCTGAAGGAAGAACGGCGTGGTATTCAAATAGAATCAGCCCAATTATAGAAAATGGAATTATTACATCTGCAATTGTTATTGCCAGCGATATAACAGAAACAAAAGCGAATGAACTTCGTCTGCGCGAAGCGATGCTCTTTAACCGCGAAATTATTACCAACGCAGGCGAAGGAATTATTGTTTACGATACGCATCTGCGAATTAAATTGTGGAATAAATTTATGGAGCGCGTAACCGGAATACCGGAAGAATCGCTGCTCGGCAAACACGTGTTCGATGTTTTTCCGCATTTAAAAGAAGAAGGTATCGGCGTGCATTTAGAAAAAGCGCTGCACGGAAAAATTGTAACCGCAAGCGATGTTTTGTACCGCATTTCCGGCAACATCGGCGAACGCTGGATGATTGGAACATACTCGCCTCACCGCAACGCCGCCGGCGAGATCATCGGCGTTATTGTAACAAATAAGGATATTACCGAACGAAAATTTTCCGAAGATGCGCTGCGCGAATCGGAATTACGTTTCCGCGCGCTGTTTGAAAATGCAAAAGACGCGGTGTTTATCGCCGACCCTCAGTCCGGAATAATTATCAATGCAAACGTAGAAGCCGAACGGCTGCTAAAACGCAGTCGCGCAGAAATTATCGGCAAGCACCAAACACAAATCCATCCGGCGGATAGACTTGAGGATGCAAAAATCTTATTTCAAGAAGCGATGCTGACAATGGGCGAACTGCCGATTGAATTTGAAATTATCCGCTCCGACGGCGCGCGGATTCCTGTTGAAATTAAAGCGAGTATTATTCAATTCGGCGAAGACCGAAAAGTTTTACAAGGCATCTTTCGCGATATTACCGAACGAAAAAATTCCGAAGAAATTCTGCGCGAAAAAGAAGAACGCTACCGCGCATTTGTGGAACAAAGCACGGAAGGAATTTACCGCACCGCGTTTGATAATCCGGTTTCTACTTCTCTTCCTGTTGAAGAGCAAATTCAGTTAATGTTTGAACGAAGCTACATCGCCGAATGCAACGCCGTTATGGCGGCAATGTACGGCTATTCTTCTATTGATGAAGCTGTTGGAAAAAGAGTAAACGGCATGCTTCCCGCCGACGACCCTGCGAACATTGCGTATATGAAAAATTTTATTCTCGGCGGATATAAATTTTTCGACCAGGAATCTCACGAAGTTGATAAAGTAGGAAATGAAAAATATTTTCTTAACAATGCAATCGGTATTATTGAAGATGGATTGTGGAAAGGCGTTTGGGGAACGCAGCGCGATGTTACGGAAAAACGGCAGGCAGAAGAACAACTGCGTATCAGCGAATTGAAATACAGAACGCTCTTTGAAGAATCGAAAGACGGCTTGTTTATCTCTACAAGCGACGGCAAACTTCTTGATTTAAACAGCGCAATGGTTCAGATTCTTGGGTATGAATCCCGCGAAGAATTATTAAGCGCCGATACCGCCGACGAAATTTTTATCAGCCGCGAAGACCAAGAAAAATTTTTGCGCGAATTTATGTACAACGATTTTGTAAAAGATTTTGAACGCGCGCTTCGGAAAAAAAATGGAGAAATTGTTTATACTCTTATTACCGCTAGCGCCGAGCGCAACAACGAAGGAGTAATTGTTAAGTTTCGCGGTTCTATGCGCGAC
>CAYXEE010000269.1:0-2606 GCA_964463935.1 uncultured Chitinophagaceae bacterium
TGCAGTATGGACTCAATTTTATACGGAAGCGATTCCGAAGAACATATCGTTGCCGTTCATCCGATTACTGAAACATCGGTAAGAATTTTCAAGAGAAGCGGCGATTTACTCGCATTTCGCGATGAATTGTTCTATCCTTTTTTTCACATCTCCGATAAACGCTTTATTGAAAAATTTCCATCAGAATTTTGGATAAAAAAATTATCGGGAAATAATTTTTATCAATACATCTGCGCCTTCCCCTCAACTATACTATGCTGGGATGCGTTAAATTTTGCGCTCAAAAACATATCAAAAGAATTTCGCGTTACATATAATTCATACACTGAAACAGAACACATATTTTTCCGACCTGATATGAGCACGCAATATCTTATGCAAAGCGGAAAAACTCTTTTTAAAGGTATGGAATTTTCAGATGTGCACCGCTTGCAGATTGATATTGAAACATACTCGTCAAATTACAAATTCAGTAATGCAGAAAAAAAAGATGATCGAATAATTTTTATTTCACTTTCCGATAATCGCGGATGGGAAACTGTTCTTGGCAGTAAACATCTTTCCGAAAAACAATTGCTGCAGCAATGTATAAAAACAGTTATTGAAAAAGACCCGGATATCATTGAAGGACATAATATTTTTAATTTTGATCTTCCCTACATTCTCAAACGATGTGAATTACATTCAATTGAATTTTCAATCGGACGCGACGGCTCGGCTCCTAAAGGATTTCGTTCGCGCTCTGCATTTGCAGAAAGAGAGCTTGAATATACCGGATACGATATTTTTGGAAGACATGTTATTGATACGTGGCTTCTTGTAGAAGCATACGACACAAATAAGCGTGCAATGGAAAGCCACGGTTTAAAATATGCTGCCAGATATTTTGATGTTTCTGCTAAAAATAGAACATACATTCCCGGCGATAAAATTTCCTGGTATTGGGATAACGAACCTGACACTTTAAAAAAATATTCTTTGGATGATGTGATAGAAACAAGAGCGCTCAGCGAAAAATTGTCCGGGAGCATTTTTTATCTTACGAAATTGCTGCCGTATAATTACGGTACGATAGCGCGGCTTGGAAGCGCGGCGAAAATTGAATCGCTTTTTTTACGCCATTACCTTAAACAGCGCCATTCGCTTCCTCGTCATCAAAAAGGAACACAAACGACTGGAGGGTACGCTGATATTTTCTATACCGGCGTATTTGGACCAATTATTCATGCAGATATTGAATCACTGTATCCTTCAATAATGCTTTCCAAAAATATTAAGCCGCTAACAGACGACTTAAATGTATTTCAATTTGCACTCGACCATTTAACTTCCAAGCGGATTACCGCTAAAAAAATTTCTATCGAATCGGAAAATGAACAAGAAAAAATGACCCTTGATGCGTTGCAAGCTTCATTTAAAATTTTAATAAATTCTTTTTACGGTTATCTTGGTTACAGTAAAGGATTATTTAATGATTATGACGCTGCCGATGCAGTTACGGCAACCGGACAAGAAATATTGCGAAATTTAATTGTAGAAATTGAACGACACAACGGAATAGTAATTGAAGTGGATACCGATGGAATATATTTTATTCCATCTGATAATATTAGCGGTGATTCCGCAGAAAAAATATTTATTGAGAATCTTTCTTCTACATTGCCAGAGGGTATTCGACTTGCATTCAGCGGAAGATATAAAAAAATATTCAGTTACAAAAAGAAAAATTATGCGCTGCTGCATTATGATAATAGAATTACGCTTCGCGGGTCGTCGCTTGTTTCTCGTACAATTGAAAAATTCGGCAGAAGTTATATTGAGCAAGCAATAGATTGCATTGTAAACGAACGATTTACGGATTTACATACGCTGTATCTTGAACTTGAAAAATCAATACGGGAACATTTTCTTGATATACGCGATTTTTCCCGGACAGAAACATTAAAAGATTCTTTAGCTGTATATAAGCGCGATACAGAAAACGGGAAACGAAATAAATCTGCTGCGTATGAAGTTGCATTACAATCCGGCAGAGCATATAAGCCGGGCGATAAGGTCCGATACTACTTTACAGGCAGCGAGGCAAATATTAAAGGATTTGAATATGCCCGCGACGCACGAGAATGGGACGCAAATTTTCCTAACGAAAATACTGCATATTACTTAAAGCGGCTTGATGAATTTTCTAAAAAATTTGAAATTTTTTTCTCTGAAAAAGATTATTTAGAAATTTTTTCTACAGAAAGTCTGTTTGGTTTTGAACCTGATAAAATAAAAATCCTCAACAAAAAAGTTGAGGATGAAAAAACTAAGGATGAACAATCTGGAAATTATTCCATAGAATTTGATTTCAACTGACGTTCAGTTTCAATTCAGAATTCAAATAATCAACAATGGTAAACGTAGAAGTTCCCGGTGTAAATAGTTCTCCAACTCCTAACGCTTTTAATTTTTTTATGTCATCATCAGGAATAATTCCACCGCCAAAGAGCAAAACGTCGTCCATTCCTTTTTGCTTTATTAACGAAAGAACTTTGGGAAATATTGTCATGTGCGCGCCGCTGAGCGAACTGATGCCAATAGCGTGAACATCTTCTTGTAAAGCC
>CAYXEE010000269.1:2616-4044 GCA_964463935.1 uncultured Chitinophagaceae bacterium
TGTTTCCGGGGTTTTTCGCAATCCGGTATAAATTACTTCCATACCAGAATCGCGCAATGCCGCCGCAATAACTTTGGCGCCGCGATCATGTCCATCTAAACCTGCTTTTGCGATCAACACGCGAATTTTTTGATTCATAATTCACCTTTTAAATAACCGAGTTCGTTTGCAAAATTTGTTAACGTAAGATAAAATTTTGAAATCGGAAATCCAACAACAGTATAATAATCTCCATTTATTCGTTCAATAAAAACAGCTCCAAAATCATCTTGAATTCCATACGCGCCTGCTTTATCCATCGGAGAACCAGAACGGATGTATGAGCGAATTTCTTCTGTTCTCAAAGTTCTAAAGGTAACATCCGTTCTTTCAAAATCGACAAAGGATTTTTTTGTGTAAGCATCTATAAAAGCAATTCCTGTAAAAACTGAATGCGTTCTTCCGCTGAGACGTTGCAGCATTTTTTCAGCATCATTGTTGTCAACAGGTTTACCAAGAATTTCTCCGTCAATAACAACAATAGTGTCTGATCCGATAATAATTCCTTTTTTATATTTTTTTGCAATATCGTTTGCTTTGATAAACGATAAATGTTGAACAATTTCAGACGGAGATAAATGATCTTCAAAAATTTCTACTGCAGAACTTGCGTCAATAGTAAATTGCAAACCAATTTGTTGAAGCAAATGTGCGCGCCGTGGAGATTTAGATGCTAAAATAATTGGAACTGAAAGTGTAATCATGTACAATAAAAAAGGCGATTCAACTGAATCGCCTTTGTAAAATTTCAAAAAAAATTATCTGAACATTGCTTTCAAACTTCCCCAGGTTCTTTTTACGCTTGAAACTTGATGCGCTACTTGAACAATTTTTGAATATTCAACTTCGCCCGAAGTTTTTACTGCTTTAATTTGATATTGATAAATTGAACCTGAAGTTTTAAACGCGCTTTGGTCTATATACTGATAATCGGAATATGAGCCGCGAGGATTTGTGTTATTGATTGCAATAAACTCGCCGACTGAACCCTGCCGTCGTTCAACAATATATGAAGCAACGCCGTTTTCATCTGCACTTGACCAAGAAATAATAATATTACTTCCATCGCTCTTAGCGCTTAACTGCTCGTTGCGAATAACGCCGGCGAAAAGCGTTAGTGAAAATAAAAAACAATATGCAATCAACTTTTTCATAATTACATCTCTAAATTGTCTTTTGTGCGGAAGGCGGGACTTGAACCCGCACGCCTTTTGGGCGCCACCCCCTCAAGATGGTGTGTCTGCCAATTCCACCACTTCCGCAATCTGTAAAACTAATTTGATAATGTCAAGCGTTTTGTACCGAGAGCCGGACTTGAACCGGCACGCCCCTTGCGAGGCTCAGGATTTTAAGACCTGTGCGTCTACCAATTCCGCCATCCCGGCATAG
>CAYXEE010000270.1:0-4028 GCA_964463935.1 uncultured Chitinophagaceae bacterium
GCTTTGGGGACTAAAGTCCAACTATTTTTGTTTGTGTACTCTACCCCGACCTGAAGGTCGGAGCAATTCAGGAATACATTTGCGTAACTTCAGTAAACGATTGAATTTTCCCAAACCAAATAAAAACCGTCCGCTCAATATTTTCAATTTTGCATAAAATCGGCAAAATTTGTATCTTAAAATAATGTTGAGGGCAAAACGACATATCGCAATTGTAATTTTTCTGTTGCAGACTGCAGGTCTGTTTACTTCTGTGCATTTTCACGCAGAAGATTTTGTTCTTCCGATTTTCCATAATGAACTATCGCTTGCAAATCACCACGATGCAGACCGCTGTAAACATATTCCTGTTTCTCATGAAAAAGATTGTGCTGTTTGCACACAGCAACTAACTTCATTTTTTTCAACAAGCGAACCATTACAGTCATCGTATTGCAATAACGATAAGTTTGCGGGAATTGATGCCCCTCAAAAATTATTTTATCATTTTATTTTTTCCGTTTCCCGCCGCGGTCCTCCTTCTTTCATTTCATAATTTCCAATTGTTGTAACGTTGAATTTTATGCAGATTTTTCTGCAAAAAAATATTTATGAAATTCAAAGAAAGGATATTTCATGTTCAAAAAAACAAACATTGCCGCGTTGTTTTGCATTCACGCATTAGCATCGGCGCAAACTGCTGTTGATTCATCCGTAGTTACAGATTCACTGTCGGCGCTGCAATTGCAAACCAAAATGGTTTCAAATCAAGCGGCAAAGCCGCAAACGTTAATGCGCTCGCCGCTCTCAACAAATCCCGATATCAGCGCAATCGGAGATTTTCGTTCGCAGTATTCAAGCGAAGGTTCAAGAAATGTTGAAACATATTTTAATGCGCTGGAAGTTCAACTCTCATCCTTTGTAGATACTTATGCAAGAGCGAATTTTCTATTTTCATTTGGCAAAGATTCGTTAAACGGCGAATATTCCGCCGGGTTAGAAATTGCTTCGCTCACTTCGCTTTCCCTGCCGTATTCTCTTGAAGTAACGCTGGGAAAATTCAAACCTCATTTTACTAAAGTAAATCTTTTACATCCGCACGCATTTAGTTTTGTAGAATTTCCCGCAATGATTAAAAATTTCTTTTCCGATGAAGGATTATTTATGGAAGGAATTTCTTCGAGTATTCTCATTCCGAATCCGTGGGATTTTTACCAAGAACTGAATTTTGAAATCGGAAGAAGCATTAGCAATGCATCGCTTGATAACGGCGAAAGCAATACAATGCTTTATGTTGCGCACCTGAAAAACTTTTTTGACGTAACAGAAAATTCCACTATTGAGTTAGGATTCTCGGGACTTACCGGTCCCAATGCGTTAGATTTGAATACAACAATGGCAGGTATTAATTTTACCTACAAATGGAAACCGGTTCAATTCAACACGTATCGTTCATTTACTTGGCAGACGGAAGGAATAATTTGTAGAACTGATACTTCGGATGGAAACGCAATTCAAACCTACGGCGGATATACGTTATTGGAATACCAAATAGAAAAAAGAACGTTTATCGGAACTCGGTTTGATTATTCCGGTCTTCCGGGAATTGAAAAGTCCGATGAGAGAATTTCATCGCTTCTTGTGCGTTTTCAGCCGAGCGAATTTCAAATTTTTGCATTAGAATTTCAACATATCAATCGAAATTATTCGCCCAGTTACAATCAAGTTGTTTTCCGGGCAATTTTCGGAATTGGAACTCACGCGGCTCACGCGTATTAAATTTTTAGGAAAATATTATGAAAAAGAAAATTCTGTTTTTATTTTTTATTTGTTCAATAACCTACGCACAAATAAAAATTGTAACAACAATTCCCGATTTGAAAAGCATCGCCGAAACAATTGGCGGCGAGAATGTTGAAGCGTTTTCCATAGCAACCGGATTTCAAAATCCGCATTTCGTAGATCCGAAGCCGAGTTATATCGTAAAACTTTCAAAAGCAGATATGTTTATTACAGTCGGGTTGGATTTAGAAATCGGCTGGGTTCCGCCGCTGCTAAACAGCGCTCGCAACGCTAAAATTCAAAAAGGCGCAGAAGGTTATGTGGATGCTTCGTTAAATATTCCGCTGTTGCAAATTCCAACGAGCGTTAATAAAAGCGAAGGGGATATTCACATTTACGGCAATCCGCATTATTGGCTTGACCCGAAAAATGGAAAAATTATTGCTGCAACAATTTGCAGCGCGTTATGCAAAGCATTGCCGGGAAAAAAATTAGTATTTCAAATGAATTTGAAAAAATTTAATGAAGCAATAGACGGCAAATTAAAAGAATGGGAAACTATGCTTTCGCGCTTTAAAAATACCAAAGTTATAGCGTATCATAACGAATGGCCGTATTTTGAGCAGCGTTTTGGGTTAGTGATTGTTGATTTTTTAGAGCCGAAACCAGGAATTCCGCCGACTGCGTCGCAGCTGGCAAAAATCATCAATACAATGAAACGCGAAAATATTAAGATCATTATCAGTTCTCCGTATTTCACTTCAGACGCCGCAGACCTTGCAGCAAGAAATGCAAATGCAAAAGTTGTTACGCTTGCCGCTTCGGTTGGAGCAAATGCATTCGTAAAAACGTATGTTGATCTTTTTGATTACAATATACATCAAATTGTTTCGGCGTTACAATAAATTAACGAAAGAAATATTATGGCAGATATGTTTGCACAAGATTTTATTTTCAATGCGCTGAAAATCAGCGTTATTATGGGTTTGCTTTTGTCGTATCTTGGAGTGCATGTGGTTGAGCGCGGAATTGTTTTTGTTGATCTTGCGCTCGGACAGATTTCAATGCTTGGCATTGCCGTTGCAAATTTTATCGGCGAAGAACAAACATTGATTTCAATTCTGTTTACTATGACCGGAGCATTTTTTTTATCGTTTCTCAAGATAAAAGATAAAAGAATAAAACAAGAAGCTGTAATTGGAATTGTGTATGCCGTTGCTTCCGCTCTTACAGTGCTGTTTATTTCAAAATCTCCGCACGGGGAATCGGGTATTTCTGAAGTATTATTCGGCAGCGTTTTTACCGTAACCAACGAACAGATTGTTGCAATGGCAATTGTTTTCGGAATTGTCGGCGCTGTTCATTATATATTCAGGAAAAAATTTTTTGAATTAACGGAAAAATTCTCCACTCATAATATTGAAGCAATCGGAGTATTTAATCTCTGGAACTTTTTATTTTATTTATCAATAGGAATTGCGATTGTGCTTGCTGTGCGGAGCGCGGGCGTTATTCCCGTATTTTCTTATTTAATTATTCCGCCTGTTTCTGCTATGCTGCTCTCAAGAACGAGAGTTGTAACGGTAATAATTTCGCTGTTCGCGGCGGCGGCAGGAAGTTTTTTCGGATTGCTTTTTTCAACGCATTACGATTTTCCGGCGGGATCGTCGGTTGTTGCAATTCTTGGCGGAATATTTGTTTGCAGCGTTGCGGTGCGATTCTTACTGTTCCGTAATCTCAAGTTCAACGCCGACCGATAAAAAATATTTCTGATAAGAAAACGGAAGCGTTTTTTTGAAATTCAAAACGGCATTTCCCTGCAACACTAATTTGATAAAGGGAATGCCGTATTTAATTGTAATTGCCGGCTCTACAAATAATCCTCCATATTTTAAATGAAGAATTTGAAGCGTAGTTGCGGGGACATAAATTGAATTAAATTGAACATACGAAAAACGCGTTGAAGCAATAATTTCGCCGCTCTTTGCTTTGTACCCAAAATTTATTTGCGCTCCGATTTTATTAAACTCCGCCGCCGACATTGTTGTATCATTATTAATTGCGGGAAAATTAAAGAGCGATTCGACCGATCCGTTTCCGTATAGTAAACTTCCGCTGGCAACAGTTTTTCTTTTTATCACATCAGAAACCGTTATTCCACCTTCAAAATAATCGTGCTTGTGGTACGATTTTTCTTTTGCTGAATTTACTTTTGATAAACTGCCGTTGAATTGTATTGCAATTTTATCGGAGACGGCATACGATGA
>CAYXEE010000271.1:0-3987 GCA_964463935.1 uncultured Chitinophagaceae bacterium
TACCTGCCCGCCATATTATTTTTATAGTTGGCAGGCGGGGATTCCCGCTAAAAACGTGCGGGAATGACGTTGACTTTTCTCTTTCTGCGTAACTTCAGTTATCAAATATTATTAAACAAAAAATTATTAGGCATTTGTATGTCTGGCGGTACTATCTCTGAAAAAATTGAACAAGTGTTAGAATCTTTTGGTCCGAACACCAACTATGTGTGGGATGTTCTTCAGCAATATATTGAAGATCCGAATTCGGTTAATGAAACATGGCAGCAATTATTTGCCGAAGTTGTTGCTTCGGGAACAATTACCATTCAAAAAAAATCTGTTGAAACTGCAAAGATTTCCGTTGCTTCAAAAGCGCCGGATATTTCATCGGTAAAATTTGCGCCATCATTAGAAGCAGTGCAAAAACAACTTTCCGCAATAAGCGGCGTTGCAGGAAAAATTGTTGAAAATATGGAAGCGTCGCTTTCTCTGCCGACAGCAACTTCGCTTCGCATAATTCCCGTCCGCGTTCTTGATGAAAACCGTCAATTGTTGAATAAATATCTCGGTTCAAGAAATAAAGGAAAAGTTTCTTATACGCACATTGTTGCGTGGGCAATAGTAAAAGCGCTGCAAAAATATCCGAACATCAATGCGGCGTTTACAAGAGTTGAAGGTCAAGCGTATAAAGATGAAAAACCGCAAATCAATGTCGGCATTGCCGTTGATATGACGCGCAAAGATGGAACGCGTTCGCTTCTTGTTCCCAATATAAAAAATGTAGGCGCAATGAATTTTACAGAATTTCTTATTGCGTACGATTTGATAATTGAGAAAGCAAGAAAGTCCGCGCTTGACCCGAGCGATTTTCAAGGAACTTCCATTACACTAACAAATCCCGGAACCGTGGGAACAGTTTCTTCTTCGCCGCGTTTAATGCCGGGACAAGGCGCAATTATTGCAACAGGAGCAATCGGCTGGGATGCCGCGCATCAAGGAATGTCGCCGCAAACTCTTTCTGCGCTCGGCGTAAGCAAAGTAATGAATATTACCTGCACGTATGATCATCGAATTATTCAAGGTGCTGAGTCGGGGCAGTTTTTGCATTACATTCATTCTTTGCTTCTCGGCGAAGAAGAATTTTATGTTGTACTTTTTGCAGATTTAAAAATTCCATTTGCGCCGGTAAAATGGTCGCCGGATATCAATTCGCGCATTGCGGGCGGAAGTGCGAATGATGAGCTTGTAGAAAAACAAGCGCGCGTTATGCAGCTTATCAATGCGTATCGCGTGCGCGGACATTTAATTGCACATCTCGATCCGCTTGTTGATGAACCGAAAAATCATCCCGAACTTGATCCGAGTTATTACGGCTTAACAGTGTGGGATTTAGATCGTGAATTTCTTGTTTCCGAAAAACAAGGATTAACAAAAGCAACGCTCCGCGACATTCTTGATATGTTGTATGCAACATACTGCGGTTCAATCGGCGTTGAGTTTATGAATATTCAAGAGCCGTCGCAAAAACAATGGCTAATTCAAAAGATGGAGCCGTCGCGCAATCGCGCGCCGATTTCACGCGAACGGAAAATTCAAATTCTTAACAAACTTATTCACGCCGAAGGATTTGAACGCTACCTTCATACAAAATTTGTCGGTCATAAGCGATTTTCGCTTGAAGGAGGCGAAGCGTTTATGACGATTCTTGATGTGTTGTTAGACCAACTTGCTGAACACGGCGCGAACCGCGCAGTAATTGGAATGGCGCATCGCGGAAGGTTAAATGTTCTTACGAATACTATTGGCAAGCCGCTTGCAAAAATATTTTCTGAATTTGAAGGAAATGTTGATCCGGCTACAACGCAAGGTTCAGGCGATGTAAAATATCATCTTGGCGCGCACGGAATTCATAAAACATTGTACGGAAAAGAAATTACCGTTGAAGTTGCGCCGAATCCGAGTCACTTAGAAGCGGTAAATCCTGTTGTTGAAGGAATGATTCGCGCTATGCAAGACCGCACGAATGACGAAACACGCGGCGGCGCAATTCCGATTCTTGTTCATGGCGATGCCGCATTTGCGGGACAAGGAATTATTGCAGAAACACTCAATCTTTCGCAATTAGAAGGATATCGCACCGGCGGAACAATTCACGTCATAATCAATAATCAAATTGGTTTTACTACTTCGCCGGACGATGCGCGTTCAACGCCGTATTGCACCGATGTTGCAAAAATGGTTCAAGCGCCGATTTTCCATATCAATGGAGATAATCCTGAAGCATGCGCGCGTGTTGCAAAACTTGCAATTGAATACCGCGATAAATTTAAACGCGATGTTGTAATTGATATGTTTTGTTATCGCAAATATGGACACAATGAAGGAGACGAACCGAGTTACACGCAGCCGACATTGTATAAAAAAATAAAATCGCATCCTTCAGTGCGGGAAATTTACGGCGAACGGCTTTTACTTGACAAAGAAATTTCAGCAGAACAATATCAAGAACTGCAAGATCAAGCGAAACAAAGATTCGAGCGCGCGCACGAAGCTTCATTAAAGCGCGATATGTTAATGAAAGGAGAAGTTGCACTTGCTGTAACCAAAGAACAGATTGAAGCAATGCAGCCGTTTAGAAGCACAGCAGTTCCTTTTAATGTTTTGCAGTACGTCGCTCAACAGCTCGGAACGGTACCTGAAAATTTTGCCGTGAATACTAAACTTGTAAAAATGCTGGAACAACGCCGCACCTTTACCGGCGAAACAAAAATTGATTGGGGTTTTGCCGAAGCTCTTGCGATGGGAACATTATTGTACGAAGGGAACGGCGTTCGATTGAGCGGCGAAGATGTTGGGCGCGGAACGTTTAGTCACCGTCATGCGAAATTATACAATGCAAATACCGGCGAAGAATTTGTTCCGCTGAAACATATACGCGATGGACAGGGAAAATTTTATGTGTACGACAGTTTGCTTTCCGAATTTGCCGTGCTTGGATTTGAATTTGGGTACAGCGCTTCCGATCCGCTGTCGCTCGTTTTGTGGGAATCGCAGTTCGGCGATTTTGCAAACGGAGCGCAAATAATTATTGATCAATTTATCGCCGCTTCCGAAGCGAAATGGAATCAGCCGTGCGATTTGGTCTTATTACTTCCGCACGGCTACGAAGGACAGGGACCGGAACATTCCAGCGCGCGGCTCGAACGTTATTTGCAATTGTGCGCGGAAGATAATATTCAAGTCTGTTATGTATCAACGCCCGCGCAATATTTTCACGTTCTTCGCCGTCAAATGCGCGATGCACAGCGCAAGCCGCTGATTATGATGACGCCGAAAAGTTTGCTCCGACATCCTCAGGTAATTTCGCTTCCAACAGAATTTGTTGATGGAAAATTTAATGAAGTTATTGATGATGCTTCAGCAGATACACGAAAAGTACAGCGCGTTGTATTTTGCAGCGGAAAAGTATATTACGACGCGCGGCAAATGATGCAGCAGCAGAACATTGAAAATGTTGCGCTTTGTCGGCTCGAACAATTTTATCCGTATCCTAAAGACCGTTTGCGTGAAGTAGTTTTAAAATATAGTAATGCAGCAGATGTTGTGTGGCTACAAGAAGAGCCGAAAAATATGGGCGCGTGGCATTTTCTTGCAGACCGTTTACGCGAAGATTTAATTCAGTCGCAAAAATTACGCTATGCAGGAAGAAATTCTTCCGCCAGCGCTGCAACCGGCTCGTTAAAACGCCATCAAGCAGAACAAGAAAAATTGCTGAAAGAAGCGCTGCTATAATTTGATGTTACGCAAAACAAGAAAACTGGTCAAATTATGGTTCGTTAAATGGAGTTCACCTTCCGCCGCAAGTTTCGGTGGAGTCCATCTGAGCGCGCACAATAAAATACTTCTTGCGTAACTTCAGTTGGTAACCGAAGTTACGCAGAACCTTAAAATCAATCGTCATTCCCGCACGTTTTAAGCGGGCATACGTACATTGAAATCAGTTCA
>CAYXEE010000272.1:0-3978 GCA_964463935.1 uncultured Chitinophagaceae bacterium
ATTTTCCGAAGGAATCTCCCAAAGGGATCCCTTCGGGACGGGCATGACGAACTTATTTTTTTAGGCAATTTTTTGATTTTGCGTAACTTCAGCAGTAATTAAAAATTCTATAAATGATCAGTCGTGTTAAAAAGAAGAAAAGCCTGCTATGTTGCGCGTTTTGAGCGTTTACAAAATTTTAATAATGCAGGCAGGTTGAACTGTTGTAACTCGCAGTCAATATAGGCGGTTACGGTTTTGATGTCAAGAAGAAATTTAACTGATTTTTATGACCTAAAATAAAATTAAAACTTAACTTGACAAATATGCGAACTTTGATGAAATGAAAAACATCAATCACGTATTTCCGTTATTGAGATAACAAAATTTATTAACTATTGTGCAAGATGGGTTACAGAAAATAAAATCACTTGCTGCCGTTATTGCAACACAAAAGTGTTCTGTAAGTAATTATGGAATTTTAATTTCAGCATTTCTTCAGCGTTCTACAATTTTACTTCTTTCCATTTTCCTTTTCTGAAAATTACAATTCCCGCTATACCGGCAAGAGATTCAGCCATAACAACGGACCAAAAAACGCCTTGAACTCCAACATTCAACTGTATAGAAAAAATGTACGCCAGAGGAATTTCAAACAACCAAAAACAGAAAAAATTTATTTTAGTCGGCGTCATTGTATCTCCAGCGCCGTTGAATGCCTGCGGCATCACCATTCCCCACGCAAATAAAATATAGCCGAATGAAATTATTTTTAAACATTCCGCGCCGACATCAACAACGCCTTGCTCCGAAGAAAAAATTCTTACCAACTCTTCATTAAAAAAAATATACAACGCGGATACTATTACAAGAAACGTCATTGTAAAGAATCCGGTAATCCACACAGAACGTTCCGCTCGATGCGGCTGCTGCGCGCCAAGATTTTGTCCGACCAACGTTGCCGCCGCATTTGCCATTCCCCACGCCGGCATCATGGTAAAAATAAAAATACGGACGGCAATTGTATAACCGGCAACAGCTTCGCTTCCAAATGTAGAAACTATACGAACAAGTCCGACCCAAGATGTTGTTGCAATAATAAACTGTCCGATTCCGCCGAGCGAAGTTTTTACAAGCTGTCCCATAATGCGGATATTTATTTTTACTTGCGAAACAAAAACACGAATATGTTTTGCTCCCCGAAACAAAACAACGCATTGCACAATTACGCCAATTCCCCTTCCGATATTGGTGGCAATCGCCGCGCCCGCAATTCCCAATTCCGGAAACGGTCCGATTCCAAAAATCAGTAGCGGATCTAAAATTATATTTATACTATTGGAAAGAATTAAAATGCGCATTGCAAGCGCGGCATCTCCAGCGCCGCGAAACGCCGCATTGATGACAAAAATAAGCATAATTATTACATTTCCGCCGAGCATCCATTGCGTATAAATAGAGCCATGTTCAACGCTCCACGCGTCGGCTCCCATTAGCAGTAAAATATCTTTTGAGAAAAATATTCCTGCTGCCGCAAATGGAAATGATGCGGCAATTGCAACAAGTATTGCCTGAACGGCGGAATCCGCCGCTTCCGTTTTATGTTTTTCTCCAATACGGCGGGCAACAAGCGCAGTTGTTCCCATTGAAAGCCCGATTGCAACGGAATACATAAGCGTTAAAACTGATTCTGTTAAGCCGACTGTGGCAACCGCAGACGCGCCGAGCGACGAAACAAAATACACATCAACAATTGCAAAGGTGGAT
The DNA here is from genome assembly GCA_964463935.1 of uncultured Chitinophagaceae bacterium. Classification (GTDB taxonomy): domain Bacteria; phylum Bacteroidota; class Ignavibacteria; order UBA10030; family UBA8401; genus JACFMZ01. The sequence goes on from CAYXEE010000272.1 coordinate 1,747, forward strand.
TCCATTGCCATTTCAAGCATCATCGGCACCGCGAGAAGTAAAATTGCGCGGCCGATGCTGCCTTGCGTATAATCTAATTCGGTACCGCGTACGGCATCTTTTACGTCTTTCCAAAATTTTTTTAGCGATTGAAGAAGCGTCGTTATGTTATTCAAAAAGATTTTCGTGTTTAAAATACAATTGCAGATAATTTGAAAAGTAATTTTTTAATTCTTGTTCCCAAACTGAGAGAACAAGAATGGTTATGCTTAATCTATGGTTTACATTTTTCAAAATGCGCCGTCTAGATTCGGCGAATCTTCGGGAATTGATCCGCCGACATCCCACATTTCAATTATTTTTCCATTTGAAAATCTAAAAATATGTACGACGGAAATTCCTTTGTCGTCTGAACTCATCTGAACATGCGAATGAACAGCAGCAAGATTTCCATCTGCTAAAATATTTTTTGTTGTTAATATTTTGTTTGGAAATTGTGCGTGATTGTCTTCCATCGCTTTTTGCAATACGGAAAATCCGGCCGGAAAATATACATTGTGATGCTTTCCATTCATATCCACATATTTTTCATACGCATCGGCAATGTAACCGGCTATTACTAGACGTAAAAAATCGAGTGCAATGTTTATAGCAGTTTCATCCTTCATAATCTTTTCCTTTATAATTTTAGCCGCTCTATGTTTCTTATTTTTCCGCTAATATTTTTAAATTCGCTAATCCTGTTTCAAAATCTTTTCCCACCGTAGAATCCATATCGAAAAAAATGTGCATTACTTTTCCCAATAAATTATTTTTACCATACATAACCCATGTTACTTTTGTAGAATTTTTGCCCGGCTCAAAGTTGAATTCTGCAGTATTGTGCGCTTCAAACGGCGCGGTAAAATCTAATTTAATGGTGATATTTAAAGCGGACATATCAAGAATTTCCATTCGTCCTGATCCGACTGTTTCCCCCTGCCATTCGTACGCCGCTCCAATACCGCTCGCAACGCTGTTGTATGTTCGTTTCATCTGCGGCTCCATCTTTTCCCACGGCGACCATTCTAACCATTGATGAAAATTCATAATGTGCGGAAAAATTTTTTCCGCAGAAGCGTTTATCATCAGCGAGCGCTCCACCCAGAATATATCCGGCTTTGTAGATGCAACGAGAAGCAGCAGCGCGATAATTGCCGCAAGCGCAATTCCAATTCGCAAAAATATTTTTTTCATTTTTCCCCTCAATTGTTGATAATGGATTTTATTATGCTTCAAATGCTTTCTTTAATTCCGCAATGTTGAATTTCTTCATCGGTAAAAATGCTTTTGTCAAACGGTCAATTTGTTCTCGTGTTCCGCTTTTCATCATTTCATTCATATCGGCGGGAGTAATCTGCCAGGAAACGCCAAATTTATCTTTCAGCCATCCGCATTGCTCGGCTTCCGGCGCGGCGGAAAGTTTTTCCCAGTAATAATCAATCTCTTCCTGCGTTTCACACGCAACAATAAATGAGATTGCTTCATTGAATGCAAATTTATGATCATGCGCGCTGTCCATTACAGCAATCCACCGTCCGCCAATCTTACAATCGCCGAACATTACCGTTCCCTCTTTATCCGGCGGCAGGTTTTTATCATAACGAAAAATGTTTCCTGCCTTTGAGCCGTCAAAAATTGAACAATAAAAGTTCATTGCCTCTTCCGCTTTCCCGCACACATTACCGACAAACAACAGCGATGGAACAATAAACGGTCTTTCTTCTCCACTCGGATTTGTTAAAATTAACTGCCACGAAAGTCCGTATTTATCTTGAATCCAGCCGTAATGCTCGCTAAACGGATATTTATCTAACGGCATCAAAACAGTTCCATTGTTCGATAATTTTTTCCTTGTTTCATCCAAATGTTTTCGCGCATCAACATCGCGAGACGGATCAAAATTGACAAAGAACGAAATTGACGGATTGAATTTAAAAAATGATCCCGCGCCGATTGACATAAACGGTTGATCGGCGATATGAAACGAAACAATGTCGCAGTCTCCGGAGGGCGTATCGTGAAGCCGGCTGATAAAATCAATTGCCGATTCCGGAAAAATTGAACAGTAAAATTCTGCGGCTTCTTTTGCTTCCTTATCGTACCACAGATGAGGCGTAATTTTGTTTTTAATTTTCATAAAAACTCTCTTGAGGGCGCCTCTAAAAACATCTCTCGCAAAGTCCCAGAGGCGCAAATTATTGTTTAAAAATT
>CAYXEE010000273.1:0-3965 GCA_964463935.1 uncultured Chitinophagaceae bacterium
TTTTCGACGATGCAGAAACTCCCTTTACGCTTTTTTGTTTTTCATCGAAAGAAAGCGAAGCAATTTTTTTGTAGTAATCCGCCTTCTCTTCCGGCACCCAGACTTTTAATGTTTGTCCGGGAGTGATAAATTTACCGTACGAAATATTATTCCAGTTTCTAATATGGCTTGCACGAACATTAAACCATTCGGCAATATGCCCGAGCGTTTCTCCTTTTTTCACTTTATAGAGAATTTTTTCACGTCCGGCTGGGGCATACGATTCCGCTTTAGCAAGTAGTTTCTTCGCAGTTTTTTCTATCTGCTTTTCTGTAATTTTTACCTGCGGTTTTTCCGTCGATTTTTCTTTCTGTTTGTTTTGCGCAATCTGTTCGCGCCGTTTTACAATTCGCTCGTTCTCTTCCGCTTCTCTTCGTTTCTGCGCTTCCGCTAATGCCGCAACAGATTTTGATTGAACGGGGATAACCAGCGTAGAACCGACTTTCAGACGCGTTTTTTTAGGAAGTTTATTAAATTCTTGAATAACAGAAGTCATTAAGCCGTAGTGTTTTGCAATAGCGCCGATTGTTTCTCCTTTACGAACGGTATGCGTTGCAAAATCCATTTTTTTATTATCGGGAATTTTAGAATAATTTTCTGTAAACAATTGCGTTCTTCCAAACGGTACGCGAAGTTTGTAACCTTTGTAATTTGGCGGCGTACACCATTGCGTCAGTTCCGGGTTTAATTCTTTTAAAGTATCAAGCGTAGTTCCTGCACATTCTGCAAGAATAGAAAGATCAACACAATCATCAACGGTTACTGTTTCGTAGGCAAGAGAATCGGCAATTTCAACATCGACGAAACCGAATGCTTCGGGACGCATTACAATAAGCGTAACAGCAATATATTGCGGAACGTAGTTTCTGGTTTCACGCGGAAGTTTAGGACGCATTTCCCAATAATCCGTTGAACCGCTGCGGCGAATTCCGCGATTCACCCAGCCAGGTCCCGCATTATACGCAACAAAAACAAGATGCCAGTCATTATATTCATTAAATAAATCTTTCATGTGGCGGGCGGCGGCGCGCGTAGATTTTTCAAAATCTCTACGCTCATCGTACCAATAATTCGATTTCAACCCATATAAAGCGCCGGTTTGTTTCATAAACTGCCACATTCCGACAGCTTTTGCCCACGACCGAACGGTCGGATTTAATCCGCTTTCCGGCAATGAAAGATAAATTGCTTCTTCCGGCAGCCCTTCTTCTTTAAATATTTTTTTCATCATCGGAAAATATTTACCGGAACGATACAGCCACGTTTCAATGTGGTGTCTTCCTTTTCCAAGAAAAAATGCTAACGCGCGCTTTGTGTATTCGTTTATGTGAAGCGGAATTTCTGTTTTTGGAATTAGACTTGCAGGAATATTGATATTCGTGATATCAATTTTTTCTATATCAAGATTTAATTTTTCGCGCAGCGCAAAAATAGAAGAATTTGCTCCGAGACTTTCAACCGAGGCAATATATTTTTCATAATCTTCAATAACACTTCGAGTAAGTTCATTGAAATCGGCGTTATTTTCTATGTCGGGAAAATAACTTGCTTCGTTTAAATGTTGAATTGCCAATTCAAATTCAGATGCAGAAGTTACCGAATCGCCTTCAGCTTGCGCCTGCAAAGCGGCATAATGAATGCGTGCTTGCTCTAAAAGTTCGGCAATTACTTTTTCATCAGCTTCATTGCTGGAATCTGCAATAATTGTATCTTTTTCTGATTTTGAAATACTGACAGAAGACGTATCCGTTGTATATTCGCTTACAGAATTTGATGCCGATGCAAACAGCAACTGCGGCTTTTGCAGATTGGCAAATTTAGTAATTGAAATTACTGTATGATCTTTTTGCGGTAAACTTTCTCCACAACCCAACGCACACAATGCGGTTAAAACGAAAATAAATCTTGTCAAAACATATTCCTTTTGCTGTATTGATATAACTTATATTATCAATAAAATCATTCATTGCTAAAAAATCAAGAAAAAGTTGTTCTGCAAAAAACAATCGTTCCGAACGCCGGAGCAATTTTTTAAAGCGCTTGTTACATTTTTTTTACTGCGACATCAATTCTTTATGCAGTCGAACTATCTGCACCATCATTTCAAATTCCGCGGATTTATCAAATACATGATCTGCTCCTAATTCCAGAGCGTATTGCATTGTTTTTTTATCGGAATAATTTGTAAGAACTAAAAATTTCATTTCTGGATATTTTTCTCTTACATTTCGCAGCACGTCCAATCCGTTCAGCTTCGGCATATTAATATCAAGAATTACAACGTGCGGCATATACTGATGAATGATATCAATTCCCTGTTCGCCGTCTGCGGCTTCCGCAACAACATACACATCGGGAACGGCAACAAGTAATTTTTTAATTCGCATTCGAATCGGGTCGGAATCATCAATAATAATTATATTCAGCATACGTTTTTCCCTTTCTTTTTCATGTTTACTATTCCAAAAATACAAAAAAATACAAACCGAAGAATATAGTTGTAAATCTGATTTTTGTGTAGAACAAAATATGACAAGGAGTTTAGACGAAAAATTTACGCTAAATTATTTTTAACAGCATAGTGAATAAGCTCAACAGTAGATTTCATTCCCATTTTTTCAAGAATTCTTGCGCGGTAAGTACTAACGGTAGGCGTTCCAAGCGAAAGTTCATTTGCAATTTCTGATACTGTTTTGCCGCCGGCAAGCTTGCAAAAAACTTCAAATTCTCTTTCGGAAAGCAGTTCGTGCGGTTTTTTATGCAATGTTGGATTTGCAATTTGTTCTGCTAATTTTTCTGCAAGTTTTTCTCCGATATATTTTTTCCCTTCCGCCACTTTAGAAACCGCCTCTAAAAGTTCTTCCTGCGAAGCGTGTTTTGCAATATACCCCGACGCGCCGTATTGCAGCGCCCGTACGCCGATTGATTCTTCAGGATGCATACTTACAACTAATATGTTGAGTTTAGGGTACAACGATTTAATATGCGAAAGAATATCCAAACCGCTGCGTCCCGGCATATTTACATCAAGTAATAGTACATCAGCTTCAAATTTTTCTAAGACATCGTAAACTTCCGAACTGTTCTGCGCTTCGGCTACAACACGAAAACGCTTATCTGCGGAGAGATATTTTTTTAAACCTTCTCTTATTAACCGATGGTCGTCTGCAATAATTATTGAAACCATACTTTTACACTGGAAAGTGAAATTGATAATGTTGTACCGGCGTTCGGCTCGCCTTTAATTTCAAAAGAACCTTGTAACGCGCGCAGCCGCTCTCTAACGCCAAGCCGCCCGAATGAATTTGCTTCATGAATATTTTCTTTGCTAATGCCAATGTCGTTATCCATAATATTCATAAAAATTATTTGCTTCTCAACAATTACAGAAACTTTTACGTTTGTTGCAAATGAATGACGCATAATATCTGTCAGATGTAATAACTTTTTTTAAAAATGTCAGGGGTGAATAAGTTTAGATTTTGAGTTAATATCAGATTTTATTATATTAAGAAAATATGGAGAGCTGGCAGAACGGCTATTGCACCGGTCTTGAAAACCGGCGTCCGTAAGGACTTCTGGGTTCGAATCCCAGGCTCACCGCAAAAATGTTTACCGTTTATATTCTTTTCTCAACCGCTTTCAACAAAATCTACGTCGGTCAAACCAATAATATTTCAAATCGTTTAGTGAGACATAACAAAGGAATGGTTCCTTCGACTAAACGGTATAAACCATGGATTGTAATCCATTCCGAAAATTATGAATCAAGAATTGATGCAATGAAAAGAGAAAAATTTCTAAAATCAGGCCAAGGTCGTGAATTCATTAAGGGCATCTCTAAAAACATCTCTCGCAAAGTCCCAGAGGCGCAAATTATTGTTTAAAAATTATTTTTTGCGGCTTGGCGTCTGGCAAAGCCATCA
>CAYXEE010000274.1:0-3963 GCA_964463935.1 uncultured Chitinophagaceae bacterium
CAAAGGATTAGCTCAGGATGACCTTTGGTTTTGTGCCGAGTCGAAGCATTTTTTTGATTTTGCGTAACATCAATTTATAAGTCTGCTTCGCTTCGCTCGCAGTGACACGTTCTTTTTAAAAATTGTCTTTTACACAGTCTCTATCCCTTTGGGATTTGTCCGATTATTTCTGATGTCCAATGTTATTGTTCACTGATTACTGTTAACTGTAATACTATTTCTTCTCCACCAAATTTTTCCAATTAAAGATTAACGATCCGCTCTTTAACGTTTGCGCATTAAGTGTTCTATTTAGTAAAATCATTTTTCCATCATAATAAATATCTCGTATGTTGGATTGAGAACTGCCATCCAATTTTAAAAGTACTTGTGCCTGTCCAACATCTATCTTATTTCCCAAAATAGAAACAGGAACAGTAAATAATTGCTGATCATTAAGCGAATAATAAATTTCTTTCCCGCTGCTTAACCATCTCGGTTGCTCCCCTCCATTTGTTGAAACTTGCCATTTGCTGGGAGATCCATCGGTTGGCCTAATATACACCTCATATTTCCCTGTTTCGTTTGATTGATAGATATACCATTTCCCGTCAGGTGAAAAAGTACCAACCCATTCGCTAAATTCAGAGGTAAGCATGTTAGTGTATTCTTTTTTCTCAAGATCAAATATTCCTATGTCCCATTTCTGCGGTCCATTCGTATTTAATGAAAGCAATAATTTTTTCCCGTCGGAAGTAATATCCGTAACATACGCCTGATGCTGAGATTGATATACCAACTGCTCATCTCCGGTGCCGTTGCTATTCTTAACGTAGATACTAAATTTCCCCGATCGGTTTGAACTGAAATAAATTTTTGAATCGTCCGGCGACCAAACGGAAACGACGTCAACTCCTTTGTCAAATGTTAAACGCGTGTCGTTATTCCGCTCTATATCATGAATCCAAATATCAGTATTTTTTGACATCTCGTCATATGCATCAGTCGAAATAAATTTGCCGCTTCTGGAAAAAGAAGCCCACGTTGTCGCTATTTTTGATGACATAACATGTTGAGCGATTCCAAGTTGATTAATAATCGCCATCTCTTGATTTGATCGCGATGTTCCGAGAAAAACTAAGCGATTATTTTTCGAAACCGAAAAAGCTCCTTTGCTTCTTGCGTTGGCATAAAGAATATTTTCTATAATTGGAATTGGTTCACTTTCTGTTTCAAGCAAACTGATATTAAGACGCTGTGCTAAAAGCGAATTTTGCTTGTAATACAATATCCAACCGTCATCATAAACGCAATTGCTGGTAGCTCGGACGATAATTTTTCCATTTCCATCTTTCAAAGATCCAATGCGAATATGTTCTGACTCTTCCTCAAGTCCCGACTTGTTTGTCTGCACAGAAAATAAAAAATGCTCGCCATCCGGTAAAAAGAATGGCCATCGGTGATTTACTTCGGATTCTGTAGAGTCGAGTGATGTAAGTTGTTTTGAAGTTCCGCCTGCTGATGAAACTTGATGCAACGGACCGCCGCTTGCCGGCGCAAAAACTATAATTCCTTTTTCATTCCAAGAGCCGCCTCTGCCGCTTGCCGCTTCACAAATGGTGAATGATGGACCACCTTTTGCATCAATCTTTTTCATTTTACCATCTGCAAAATATCCAATCATCCTGCTGTCAAACGACCAAAATGGATAAAGAGCATTTTCAGTTCCCGGAAGATATTGCGATGTGGGAGAATTCAAAGGTCGAACCCAAAGACCACTTTTCCCTGTTGAATCTGAACCAACATAAACTACCGTTGTACCGTCTGGAGATAATTCAATATGTCCTCCCACTGTTGCATTGAAAATAACAGCGGGCGGCGTTTCGAATGATAGCCGTAATAATTCAGGTTCGGATTTTTTTTGGAATATAAAAAAAACAATTGCAGAGCAGAGCAAGAGTAATGAAATAATAGAAACGATCATCCAGATATTTATGCCAGATGATTTTTGGGGAAGCGCTGTTTCGTATTCTGAAGTTTTTATGTTCAAATTTGAACTGGATGATATCTGACTTTTTCGCACCGCAAGAATTCTGCTTGCTGTTTGTCTGCTCGATTCCCGTTTTAATTTTCTGAGATCTTTAACAATCTCTTTTGCAGATTGATATCGCTCATCCGGTTCTTTTGCAAGACATTCGAGAAGAATAGCATCAAGATCAGGCGGAAGTTCTGGTTTTAATATTGAGATTGGTTCTGGATCGACATTAACTATTTCATAAATAATTGCAGTTTCGTGCATTCCTTTAAATGGAGATTGACCGGAAATCAATTCATATAATAAGACGCCGAAAGAAAAAATATCCGTACGATGATCAACATTAAATCCTTGCACTTGTTCCGGGGACATATATCCCATTGTGCCAACAGTATTCCCTTCGCGTGTTAATCGGGTAACGCCTTGCAATTTTGCAAGTCCAAAATCCATAATTTGTACCAAACCATCTTTGCGCAGCATTACATTTTCCGGCTTAATATCGCGATGCACAATTCCTTTTTCATGTGCGGCAGCCAATGCTTCGGCAACTTGAATTCCAATTTCTATGGACTGCTTCAGAGAAATGTTGTTTTTCCTGTCGCGCAACGTTTCACCGTCAATAAATTCCATTGCAATAAATAATTGTCCCTCAAACTCCGAAACATCATAGATCGTGCAGATATTCGGATGGTTCAGCGTCGCTGCAGCTTTTGCTTCTATCATAAAGCGCTGACGATCCGATTCTGAAGAACCGACATTTTTTGTCAAAAATTTCAGAGCGACAAAACGATCGAGCTTCGTATCTTTTGCTTTATAGACGATGCCCATTCCGCCCTGCCCGATCTGTTCTATAATTTCATAGTGAGATATTTTAGCGCCTACCATATTTTCTCTCCTTCATTATTTTCAAACTCGGTCAGGCGGGCTTCGCCGAGTTTCTCCACTATTGTATAATGCGATATTGTTTGGTCGATCATAGCATAATCCTTCCGCTCCCGCTAAAAAGCAGCGGGATTCTGAAAATTCCTGCAACTCGTTGAGAAACAATCGTTGGGAATTTTCGAACTTCGCCGAGCTTTTGGAGTATTTTGTCCGCCAGAAACTGATGCGCCTTTGACGCATATTTCGATATTGTCTCCCCGATTATTTCCATTAATCCGCTCCCGATAAATTATTTCGAAAACCATTCGCCCGTTAAACAACGATACGCCGATGTTTTTAATTCATCTGTTGAAACATACGTTGTTCGTTTTGTTTTGTGTGAAACTTGCCACTGTATTGTTAACGGAAGCATTGCAACAATATTTTTTGTTAACTCATTCAAGGATTGTTCTCCAAGCGCAGAAGTTAAATCAATCGTTTCATCCCAAAAAGAAATTATTGTGAACTCATTTTCTTTGCGCAATAAAATAATGTGAACAAATCCTTTTTTCCCGCTGAATAGCGGCATTATTTTTTCTGCAAATACATCTTGAAACGCTTCAACTTTATCCGGCTGAACTGAAAGTGTAATTATTTTTGCCGCGTACGGCGTTTCAGATAATTTTTGGATATACTCTCGTTGAGTATCTGCATCGTCAAATCCTTTCACATTCGGGTCTATATGAATTGGAGTGTATTCAATAGATAAGTCATCGTTCAATTTTAATTCCATCTCGTCCGTTTCCTTAAAGTAAGGACGCAAAAAATCAAACAGCCGAAGGAAAACTCCGGAATGTTCGTATTCTGCCGCTTCTAAACGAGAATTCCAAATTGTCATTGAGAAACATTCTTTTTCGTTTATCACATTTTGGAACAACGCAGCAAATACGCATCCCGGTTGTGTTCGCAATACCGATATTACGTTTGCTTGATAAACGGAAGCCATTGTTTCGGCTCTCTCTTCTTGAATATCGTGCGCTACCATACGAAGAAACATAAGATTTCCTCCGATTCGTTGGAAAGTTACA
>CAYXEE010000275.1:0-3961 GCA_964463935.1 uncultured Chitinophagaceae bacterium
TCTAAAATAATTTTCCGGGAATATTATTTTTAAACTGTTCAATTCCTTTACGGTCATTCATTGTAACAAAAATTGTTTTTCCATCGCCGCCGCCAAACACGAGATTGGTACAGGTTTTTCCTTTTAGACGCAGTTCGCGCAGAAGTTTTCCCTCAGGCGAAACAACGGCGATTGTTCCTTTGCCGTGCCGCGCGATGTAGAGATTTCCGTCCTTGTCGCACTTCATTCCATCCATTCCAAAATCATCAAAACGGATCAGCAATTTTTTGTTTGAAATATTTCCCGCGGCATCAACAGTATATTTCCAAACGTTGCGCTGAATGCTTTCGTTTACGTATAATATTTTTTCGTCGGGACTTAATTCAATTCCATTGGTTGTTCCCATATTTTCTTCCAACAATATTGCAATTCCATTTGGGTCTATGCGCCACAATTTGCCGGTAGATTTTTTCCAATTCGGATCAGATGCAAACAATTGATCGTTGGCGTTGATGCAAATATCATTCGGCTGATTGAACTGGTCGTTATGACACAACGTATCAATTGCTTTTGAAATCATATTTATGCGCAGAATATTATGGCGCGTCCAATCTGCAAGAAGCATTTCGCCGTTGGAAGTAAATTGAATTGCGTTGGCAACGCTGCTTTCGGGGAGCGTAACAAATAATTCACAATTTCCGTTTTTATCAATTTTTCCTATTGTTCCGTTCACTTGAAAATTGACTACATAGAGATTGCCAAATTTATCAAACGCGGGACCTTCGATATTTTTTGTAAATACATTTTCTGCCGTAAAATCTGTTGAAACAGCATCTAATTGCAGTTGAAAAAAAATGCACGAAGGAAAAAAGATAAACGAACAAAGAAAGTAAAATTTTATTCTGTAAGCCATTGTTCTGCTTTTTCTATTGTTGTAAAGAAATGAATTTGGTTGTGTTCGGGATTGATATCGACATACGCAATATTGTTTTTTTCATAATTTCTATCCTGCTAATAAAACGCAGAACGATTCAATCATTCTTACGCTAATATAGCAATTTTCTCCGCTTTTATTCCGATTCGATTTTCCGTACCTTTGTAATGCACAAGAGTAAATTCCTCTTTTGTTGTATCTGCACGATGCATTACTTTTCACATACAAATTAGAATATTTTTTTATGGAATCATTTATAAATTTATTGGCTTCCAATCCGTTGCTGTTGCTGTTTACGGTAATTGGCATTGGATTTTTACTCGGAAACATCCGCATCTACGGATTTTCGCTCGGCGTTGCTGCAGTATTATTCATCGGCATTGCATTCGGCGCATTAGATAAACGGCTTGCGCTTCCCGAAGAGATGTACATTATCGGGCTTGTTCTTTTTGTCTATTCGGTCGGCTTGCAATCGGGACCGAGTTTTTTTTCTTCATTCAATCAAAAAAGTATTCGAGTAAATCTTTTTGTTATTGCAATTCTTTTAATTAGCGCTGCGGTAACGACGCTGTTTGCATATTTCTTTAATTTTGGCGCGCCGTACGCAGCCGGACTTTTTAGCGGCGCTCTGACCAATACGCCTGCGCTTGCCGCCGCCGTTGAGGCAACAAAATCATTAACGGCACAGTACCCGAAAGAACTGCGCGACTTGCTGGTGAATGCGCCGGTTATTACGTACGGTCTTGCGTATCCGTTCGGCGTTCTGGGAGTTATTTTGTGGTTTTATATTTTTACAAAAATATTTAAGATTGATTTTGCAAAAGAAGAAGCGGAGAGATTGAAAGAATCCGGCATCAGAGGAATTCAATCGCAGACATACCGCATTACAAATCCGGCAATTATCGGAAAACCTGCGGAAGAAATTTTGAATTTAATTGTGCAGAGAAGATTTGTGCTGACGCGCTACAAACGAGGAAACGAAATAAATCTTATTCTGCCGGAAACAAAATTTCAAAAAGATGATGTTGTTGTTGCCGTCGGCGCGGAAGACGAACTGGAACGCGCAGAAGTTTTTCTTGGCGAGCGGATAGACGAAGTAATTTCTTTAGATAATGCCGGATTTGAATACCGCCGCATTTTTGTTTCTAACGAACATGTTGTTGGGAAAAAGATTCACGAACTTCATCTTGAAAAAGAATATTACGCTACCATTACACGGTTGCGCCGCGGCGATATAGATTTTGTTCCGTCGCCGGACACAATCTTAGAACTTGGCGACCGCGTGCGCGTTGTTACCAAACATGAAAACATTGACCGCATAACAAAATTATTCGGCGATTCCATGAAAGCAATTTCCGAAACAGATTTTCTTTCCATTTCACTCGGAATTGTATTCGGCGTATTTCTCGGAATGATGCCGATTCCTCTTCCGAACGGATCAACATTCAAACTCGGATTTGCCGGCGGTCCGCTTATTGTTTCTCTTATTCTCGGAAGATTGCAGCGCACCGGTTCAATTACCTGGACAATGCCGTTCAATGCAAATCTTGTTTTGCGGCAAATCGGTTTGGTTTTCTTTTTGGCGGGCATTGGAACAAAGGCGGGACATGGATTCGGCGCAACGTTTGAAGCAGGCGGTTTTGGTTATATTACAATGGGCGCAATTATTACAACTGTTGCGTCGCTCTTAGCAATTACGATTGGATATAAATATTTGAAACTTCCGATGTCTTCCGTTATGGGTGTTGCGAGCGGATTGGGAACTCAGCCCGCATGCTTGGCGTTTGCAAACCAAACCGCAAAAAATGATCAGCCGAATATGAGCTATGCAATGGTTTATCCTGCTTCAATGATTACGAAAATTATTTTAGCGCAGGTGATTGTTACTGCGCTGTGGGGATTGATGTAAAGAAAAAAAGACTTAACAGGTTTTCCGTCAGAAGCAGACAAGCTAAAACCTGTTAGGTCTAAAACAAATCTAAATTTGTTCTCGGGTGGGCTTGTGAGCACAAAACTATTGTTGGTTGCCGCCTTCGGTCATATTTATCGATGTGTAAATTTTCGCCGCTATAAATACTTATTTCTAAAGTCAGCAAGTTGAGTTCTGATATTTGCAATAGTCGTAACCGTTGTAACATAGTCAAAAAGTTTTTCCCAAGTTACTGCAAAAAAATGGTTATGGTAGTTTGAAATTAAAAAATCCGTTTTCACCCTGTCTGCTCCACGGTTAATTCCGTCATTATCTTGAGGATAAACAAAAATGACGAAAGAAGTATTGTCAATGTGAATTAAGTTTCTCAAAATTTGGTAGTTGTCAAAAAAGAGCTGAGAATTGTGAAACGAAGAATTAAGAGGTTGTAAAAACTTTGAATATACAGAATCGAACTTGTCAGCGTTGATTTCCGCTTTACCAAATTCGCCTTCTGTGTATTTTATCTCAAAGTGTAACTTTTTCCCTGATGTTGTCTCAAAGAAGAAATCAAAACTTGTTGGTCGTCTGCCAAATTTTGCCTCTAAGCCCTCCTTCTCAAAACAAACAGTGTCGTAGTTTACTGTTTCGTTTGTAAGCCCGAGAAAGTCGGTGATGCATTCAAGTGTTCGTTCTTGGAAAAGCGGAAAAAAGAAATTAAAACACATTGCTTGCGAAGAGTTCAAATGGTGGAAATCGGCATGGAGTTTAATGTGTTGTTCTTCCAAATAGGAAGTAAGTTTTTCTCTGTACGTCGGTAATAAATTGTAAAACTTGTTATCCTCAGGAAGAATGTGAGGATACGACTGCTTATTCTTTTTCCAAATTCCGTTCTGAAAGTTGGAGAAATTTGCCGCTTTATATTTTGCTAATCGCTCTTTTGTCTTGTCGCTAAAGTTCATATTTGCTGTGTTGTGGCGGCGTTGTTGCCAACGTTATTCTTCGCTCTATATTGCGTATATCCCACATTAAATGCAAGTTCACAGCTACAAAGCAAATACAGCGCAGCTTACAACTGGATAATTAACTGAAGTTACGCAGATGGTCATGCTGAGCCTGCCTGCCAAAGTGTTTGGCAC
>CAYXEE010000276.1:0-3960 GCA_964463935.1 uncultured Chitinophagaceae bacterium
CGCAATTCTTCCGAAGATTTTCCTTGCTGTTCAACCCACGTAAAATATTTTAGATTGTGAATTGATTTCTTGTCGTAATACGAAAGCTCTTTGTAGTAATCAATGCTTTGATGCATTAACGGACCTGCGTGATCTTTTGCCGCTTCAATTGTTGAATACGCTCCGCGTTCGTGTTTCAATTCTTCTACGCGCGATTTATACATATCGGCAGAATCGGTAAAGATTGTCATCACAACTTCATCCGAACCGAATTCAAAATATTTTGCAGTTTTAATTGCAGAAAGCATATTTGAAATACTTGAAATTCCCATCAACTTCAAATTTTCCAATTCTTCGTTCGTAACGCCAAGCGATGAAAGATATTTTCTTCCATCTTCTTCGTTGAACAAACGCAAAATTCTCATGCAATCTTCATCATCAACCGCTGAAACCGTATCTGTGTTGCGAACATTGTGAACCCACGGAACATGTTTATCGCCGATTCCTTCAATGCGATGTTCGCCGAAACCGTTCATCAATAATGTGGGACATTGCAATGCTTCGCTCGCAACAATTTTTAAATTCGGATGAAGTTTTTTCAAATAATCACCCGCGCCGATTGTTCCCGCTGAACCTGTTGCAGAAATATACGCGGCGGCTTTTCCATTTTTAATTTTCATTGCTTGAAATGCTTCTTCAAGGGCAGGTCCGGTTACATTGTAATGCCAGATTGGATTTCCAAATTCTTCAAATTGATTGAAGATAATATTGAGCGGATCTTTTTTCAGTTCCCAGCATTTGTCGTAAATTTCTTTCACGTTCGATTCGGTTCCGGGAGTTGCAATCACTTCCGCGCCGATTTCTTTCAGCCACACGAAACGTTCTTTCGACATTCCTTCGGGAAGAATTGCAATCGGCGTGCAATCGAGCAATCTGCAATCGAACGCGCCGCCGCGGCAATAATTTCCTGTAGAAGGCCAGACCGCTTTGTGAATTTCAGGATCGAATTCGCCGCTGACCAAACGCGGAACTAAACAGCCAAACGCCGCGCCGACTTTGTGCGCGCCTGTTGGAAAATATTTTCCAACAACGCCAATAATGCGCGCGTTCACTCCGGTAATTGTTTTGGGAATTTCAAAATAATTCACGCCGCCAAATCCGCCGGTTGTAATATTGTTCTTCCACGTAATGCGATACAAGTTCAACGGATTCACATCCCACAATCCGATTGAAGGAAGTTTTTGTTTTACAGAATCGGGAACCAAATCCGGATTCTTCATCTGTGCAAACGTTGGAATCGTAATTCCATGCACTTTACATCGCTTCGCTGTTTTTTTTACAACTTCACGATTTATATTTTTAATTATTTTCGACATCGTTTCTCCCTTAAACCACAAAGGCACTAAGACACAGAGAATTTATTTTATAATCTGAAGTTACGCAGATGGTCATGCTGAGCGAGGCACGCTTAAGTTTGTAAGGTCATCCTTCGGCGCATCCTTCAAAAAACAAAGGATTTGCTCAGGATGACCTTAATTTTTTGTGCCGAGTCGAAGCATTTTCTTATTTTGCGTAACTTCAGTTATAATTTTAAAAGATAACTTTGTGCCTCTGTGACTTTGTGGTAATTATCTTTTTTATCTTCGGTTTTTATTTGCTTCCAACAATTGTTTCATTTTTTCTATTGGATTTTCCATTCGTGTCAAAAACATCAACGCCGCAATGACAAATGGTTTATAGCCGGCTTCTGCATACGTAGCAAGACGATATTTTTCAAATACATCTTTTGAAACTTCGCCTTCAACGCAGCTAACGCCGGAAATATCTGCGGGCAGACAGTGCATATACAATGCTTCGCCGTTCTTCGTCAATTTCATTTTCTTTTCGTCGCATTCCCAATTTTTGAATTTCGCATTGTTCGCCAAACATTCTTTTTCAAGTTCTTTCAATCCAGCTTTGTCGTTTTGGTTTAGAAGAACAGTGCGGCGCTGCATAACATTAAACGGCGCCCACGATTTTGGGTAAACGATATCTGCATCTTTAAATGCCTCTTCCATTGAATTTACAACTTCAAATTTTCCGCCGGTCTGTTTTGCTTGCTTTCCAGAAAGTTCTACAACTTCAGGAATCAATCCGTAACCTTCAGGATAAGCGAGCGAAACATCCATTCCAAATCGGGACATCAATCCGATAACGCCTTGAGGAACGGAAAGCGGTTTGCCATAACTTGGCGAATATGCCCATGTCATCGCAATTTTTTTTCCGCGAAGATTTTCTAACGAACCGAAAGTATTTTTCAACTGCATTAAATCTGCAAGCGCTTGCGTGGGATGGTCAATATCGCATTGCAAATTTACAACGGTCGGACGCTGATGAAGAATTCCATTCTCATATCCTTCTTGAATTGCATCGCCGAATTCGCGCATGTATTTATTTCCTTCGCCAAGAAACATATCATCGCGAATTCCAATTACTTCAGCAAGAAATGAAATCATGTTTGCTGTTTCGCGCACAGTTTCACCGTGAGCGATCTGTGATTTTTCTTCATCAAGTTCGGAAAGACCAAGACCGAGCGCATTTGCCGCGGAGGCATAACTAAAACGTGTACGCGTAGAGTTGTCGCGAAAAATTGAAATTGCAAGTCCGGTATCGAATGTTCGCAACGACATCCCGGCTTTGTGCATATCTTTTAACATTTGCGCAACGGTAAGAACTGCTTTCAATTCATCTTCGGTGCGTTCCCATGTTAAAAGAAAATCTTTGTTGAACATATTTGTTTTAAAACTGTTCAACGAGTTCAATTGTGTTTGAAATGCTTGCTGCATTGTAATCCTTTCTTATTTTAATTTTTTATTCACTGCTGATTTTCGCTGAAAAATCGCTGATGAAATCCTATTAATCTTACCGCGAAAATCTGCGTTTTTTCTGCGTTATCTGCGGTTAATCATTTTTTACAAAATTGCTTTTGCTGCCGGCGAATCTTTCATCGGCAGTTTGTAGCGGCGAATGCCGTCAAACTTATAGAGCGCGCCGGCAACCGCTCCTGCAGTCGGAACTAATCCGATTTCACCGACGCCTTTTGCTCCAAACGGTCCTTCGGATTCGTGCGCTTCCACAAAATGAATTTCTGTTTCCGGCATATCTTTCGCGCGGATAATTCCGAGCGAACGAAGCTTGAACGAATCCGGTACGCCGTTGGTCAATTTCAAATCTTCCGTTAACGCATAACCAAGTCCCATGTGAATGGAACCTTCCATTTGTCCTTCAAGAAGTTTTCGATTGATAATTCTGCCGACATCATGAGCGGCGACAATCTTTTTCACTTTTCCCATATCATCAAGAATGCAAAGCTGCGTTGCAAAACCAAATGTCATGTGCGTGATCGGTTTTTTCGTTTTGTCTTCAAGCGCGGTTGTATAATCAATGACAACTTCGCCAAAATATTTTTTGCCGATGAGATCAGAAATTGTTTTTCCCGCATCCAAATCTTTTTTCATTTCATTTGCAGCGTTGATAACTGCGCGTCCGCCGAGAACTGTTGCGCGTGAAGCAGTCGTCATTCCGCACGGTGTCGGCTGCGTTGTATCAATATCAACGCGAACTTTGCGCGGATCTACGCCGGTAATATCGCAGAAAAATTGAATCATCACCGTGCAGAAACCTTGCCCCATTTCCGTAAATCCGGTGTTGATGGTAATTGTTTCATCGGGATGAATTCTTACAATCGCCTGACCGTATTCCGGCATTCCATTTCCGATGCCGACATTCTTTATTCCGCATGCAATGCCGACATTTTTATTTGCGTAATACGCATCTTTCACAGCAAGAAGAGTTTTCTTAATTCCGACTGCGCGTTCAAAAACTTGTCCTGTGCAAAATGTATCGCCGACATCTACAACATTTCGCCAGCGCATTTCCCATCCATCAATGCCTACTTTTTCTGCGAGAATATCCATCATTCCTTCCATCGCAAACGCTGCA
>CAYXEE010000277.1:0-721 GCA_964463935.1 uncultured Chitinophagaceae bacterium
ATATAAACATCTTTCGATTTAAGAAGAAATGTATTGTAACCGGCTTCTTCAATAAGTTGTAGTCGTTCTTCTTTTGTCGTCATTCTCAGCGGTTCAACTGTTTTTATTTTGAATGGTTCTGCCCACGAGCGTCTTTCAAACTTAGCCATTACTGCTCCTTTGTATAATTGATTTTGGAATGTGTTTTTGCTACTTTGCGTATGAATTGCACGGTAAAAGATAATTAACTTTTGCCGCTAAAACAATTTGGAATTTTACAACCAGAGCAAAGGAGCAGCAATGTCTATAGATGGAAGCTGGACGCCGTTTGAAGCGGTGATGAACGGAAATCCATTACCGCCGGATTTTATTGAAACGTTTACATTAAAAATAAACGGAACAGCATACGAAATATATTTAGGTAATTCAGTTGATAAAGGTTCAGTAAAATTTCTCCCGCACGCAATACCGCAGGCGATGGATTTAAATGCTGAAGATGGACCGAATGCAGGAAAGAAAATCCCCGCTATTTTTAAATTACAGGGAAATTTTTTAACCGTAGCGTATAATATGAACAGCGCAGAACGACCGCATTCCTTTGTTTCTACAAAAGAAAATAATTTGTATGTAGTAAAATATAAAAAGTCATTGTAATGAATTCTTCAACAATTGAACATCTTCGTACTATTGTCGGTGATGAAAATATATTTACATCGAAAGAAGATCGAATTACTTACTCGTA
>CAYXEE010000277.1:731-3958 GCA_964463935.1 uncultured Chitinophagaceae bacterium
ACGATGGAACCCCGTTGTTAGAAAAACTTCCCGAAGCAATACTTCGACCAGCAACCAAAGAACAAATTTCAAAAATTTTAAAATTCGCAAACAAAGAAAATTTTTCAGTTGTGCCGCGCGGTACGGGAACAGGACTAAGCGGAGGATCTGTTCCGGTAGAGAATTGCGTAATACTTGATATGTCTCAATGGAAAAATATTTTAGAGATTGATCAAGAAAATTTAACGGCGTGGGTTGAACCGGGAGTAATTACATCGCAGCTTCACCAAGCTGTAGAAAAATTAGGATTGTTCTATCCGCCGGATCCAGGAAGCATGAATATCTGCACTATTGGCGGAAATGTTGCGGAAAATTCCGGCGGTCTGCGCGGATTGAAATACGGCGTAACAAAGAATTACGTAATGGGTTTGGAAGTTGTTTTGCCGAATGGTGAAATTATTGTTTGCGGGGGAAAAACTGTTAAAGATGTTGCCGGATATAATTTAAAAGATTTATTTATCGGCTCTGAAGGAACGCTGGGAATATTTACAAAAATTTTGGTAAAACTTGTTCCGAAGCCTCTATCGAGCAAAACTATGCTCGCGTATTTTAATTCGCCGATTGATGCAGGGAAAACGGTTTCAATGATTATTGCGAATAAAATAATTCCTGCTACGGTTGAATTTTTAGATAATGTAACAATCCGCTGTGTTGAAGATTTTGCAAAAATCGGACTGCCGATTGACATTGCTTCTTTGTTATTGCTTGAAGTTGATGGACATCCGGCAGTAGTTGAAGAAGAAGCAAATAAAGTTGTTGAATGTTGTACTTCAAACAATGCAGTTGAAGTTAAAATTGCAAACACAATTGACGAAGCAATGAAACTTAAGACTGCACGCCGTTCTGCATTTTCTGCGCTTGCACGAAGCAAACCAACTACCATTCTTGAAGATATTACTGTTCCGCGCAGCGAGGTTGCAACAATGTTGGAAAAAATTGATGCCATTTCAAAAAAATATAATATTCTTATTGGAACATTTGGACATGCGGGAGACGGAAATTTGCATCCGACCTGCCTTACGGATGAGCGGAATAAAGAAGAAATTCATCGTGCAGAGAAAGCGTACGCAGAGATTTTTGAAGAAGCAATTAAACTTGGCGGAACTATTACCGGCGAACATGGAACAGGGTTAGCAAAGAAAAAATTTCTACATCTTGTTTCCGGCAGCAACGGAATTGACGTTATGCGTTCTATTAAAAAGGCATTAGACCCGAACTTTATTCTTAATCCCGGAAAAATTTTTGACATAAATTGATTTGTAATGACTTCACTTTCAAACTCCTCATTAGGTAACTTTATTAATATTGATATACCAAGCGACGACGTTTTAACAAATTGCATGCATTGCGGTTTGTGTCTGCCGACTTGTCCGACATATTCGCAAACTGGACGCGAGAGGTCATCGCCGCGAGGAAGAATTCGTTTAATTAAATCTGTTGCAGAAGGGAAGTTAGAAGTTACAGACGGATTTATTGAGGAAATGAACTTTTGTTTGGATTGTCAGGCATGCGAAACAGCTTGTCCGGCAGGAGTAAAATATGGTTCGCTTGTAGAATCTGCGCGAAATCAACTGCGGCTGCAAAAAAAAGAAAAATTTTCGACACGTTTATTAAAAAGAATTTTTCTGCGTGGAGTGTTATCGAGTTCTGTGCAATTAAGGATTGCCGCCCGGTTGTTGCGAGTATATCAAAAATTTGGATTGAGCGGTTTGTTAAAAAATCAGGATTGTTAAAAATATTTTCCTCAAAACTTGAAAAGGCGCAATCACTTTCGCCAAGAATTGACGAAAAATTTTTTGATGAACAGTATCCGGAAATAATTTTTCCGAAAGTAAAGCCGAAATATAAAGTCGGATTTCTAACAGGATGTATTATGAACGTAGCGTACAGCAAAGTTCACGAGGATACAATAAAAGTTTTATTGCACCACGAGTGTCAAATAATTATTCCCAAAAATCAAGTCTGCTGCGGTTCGCTGCAAGCGCATAATGGAGATTTTGATATTGCAAGAGAACTTGCAAAAAAAATATTGACGCGTTTCTACAATTTGAACTTGATGCAATTGTAATGGATTCAGCAGGATGCGGCGCTCTGATGAAAGAATATGGAAGTTATCTTGAACATGACAGTAAGTATGTTGAAAAAGCAAAATTACTTTCCTCAAAAGTTAAAGACCTGTCGGAATTTTTATTTGAAATAGGATTACGAAAACCCGAAAAAGAATTTTTACACAAAATTACATATCACGATGCTTGTCATTTAGTTCACGCACAGAAAATCAGCGCACAGCCGCGAACGCTATTGCAATCAATTCCCGGAATAAAATATTATGAATTGAACGAAGCTTCGTGGTGTTGCGGAAGCGCTGGAATTTACAATGTTGTTCGTTACGATGATTCGATGCAATTTCTTGATAGAAAAATGAAAAATGTAACAGCAACAAATGCAGAATATGTTGTTGCAAATAATCCCGGGTGCTTAGGTCAGATTGAATACGGAGCTAAGAACAGAAATCTTTCAATCAAAGCAGTACATTTAGCAACGTTATTGGCAGAAGTATATGAATTATGAAAAATTGTTGTTTACTTTGATTGTTCAGATTTCTATATTTTTACATCACCATTATTTAACGAATTATTTTAGGAGGACCAATGCGTTACATTCTACTTCTTTCCTCAATTGTTTTGCTTTCGTATTTAGGATTTGCACAAGCGCCAAATGATGAATGCTTAACAGCGACAAACATATCGTCGCTTCCATTTAACACATCGCAAAATACACGGTTGGCAAAAGCAAATGCAGCAGATCCAGTAATTTCTTGCAACGATGCAGGAAAAGGACTCGGAAAGACAGTTTGGTTTAAATATACTCCAAGCGCCAACCAAGGAGTTTATGTTAGTACCATTGGAAGTACGCCCACTGCTGATTATGACGTAATGCTCGGCGTTTTCACCGGAACTTGCGGCAGTTTAACAGAATTAAAATGTAATGACGACGCTCAAAATACCCGTCAGGCTGAATTATTTTTTAGCGCAACTGCGGGAGTTACATATTACATTTTAGTTGGCGAGTGGAATGACGGTGGAACTAATGGCGGCGTGCCAACGGGCGGCGATTTAGTGCTAAATGTATATTCGGGAAATCCGCCATCGTATGTTAAAGGTCCTAAAAAAGGTAGTGTTGCAAGC
>CAYXEE010000278.1:0-3953 GCA_964463935.1 uncultured Chitinophagaceae bacterium
CGTTTACTCTTTCCTCGTCAATCATTTTCTCCATTACCGATTGCTCATCGCTTGCTGTGTTATCGTTTTGCAGCGCGCTCGGAATTTCACGTTTTGCTTTTGCTAATCTGCGCAGCCACATATTTTTCACGGTTGCAAAAATAAAAGTAGAAAGTTGGGATTTATATTCAAATGTTCCGCTGCGAATTCTTTCCCACAGCGCAACAACCGCTTCCTGCAATAAATCTTCTGCATCAGATTCATTTCCGCTGTTGCGCGCAATAAATGATTTTATCATTCGATAATTCGATTGATATAATGTTACCAAGGCGGCTTCGTCTCCATTTTTTATTAAGTCAAGGAGTTTCGCGTCGGAATCTATAAAATGGAGCGATGCTTTCATTTACCTTTCAATGGTTAATGTCATTAACATTCAGAAGGTGAACGAAACAAAGTACAAATATCTCACAACAAATTCCAAATGGGGGAACTATGAAAATTACAATAGCATTAACTGCAATGTTTTTAGCGCAATCATTTTCTATAAATGCGTTTGCCGGCGCTGATGAAATTCTTTCCATAGATGCAAAATTAAACTGCCCGATTATTCACGCTAACGGCGGTAGAGCATTTCTCACTATCACAATCCTAACAAAAGGAAAGATTGCTGCTTCTGAAAGAAAGCCGATGAATCTTTCCATTGTTCTGGATAGAAGCGGCTCAATGAGCGACCAAAGAAAAATGGATTTCGCAAAAAAAGCATTTGCACAATTAGTGGAACAACTTCAGCCCGACGATATTCTTTCCGTTGTAATTTACGATGATGAAATTGATGTATTGAGAAAAGCTAAACGAGTCGGGGGCGAAAAAAAAGAAATTATCAGAATATTAGATGAAATTTATCCGCGAAATTCCACTAATCTCGGCGGCGGTTTACTTGAAGGATTAAAACAAGCGGCAAAAAACAGCGGTAAAGAATATATTAACCGCGTTATTTTACTTTCCGATGGACTTGCAAATGTTGGAATTACCGAGCCGAGAGAATTAAATAAAATTGCGCGGCGATACAAAAATAAAGCAATTTCAATTTCTACAATGGGCGTTGGATTAGATTACAATGAAAATTTAATGATGGGACTTTCTGAAAGCGGCGGAGGAAATTATTATTTCATCGAACATCCAAACTCTCTTGCTTCAATTGTGAGAAAAGAATTTGAAATGCTGAGTTCCGTAGTTGCACAAAATGCAGAAATTCACTTGCGGCTTGGCAAGAATATAAATCTTGCAGATGTTATCGGAAGCGATTTCTCTGAAGTAAATAATGCAATAGTAATTCCTGTCGGCGATTTATATGCAAACGACCGGAGAGAATTTACATTAGAATTCGCAGTACCGGAAGGTTCAGGAGCAATTACACTTGCCGAAGGAAAGCTTCGCTATGCGAACGAAATTTCCGGGAAGTCAAGAACTGTATTTTCATCAACAGTTAAGTACTCTAAGGATTATGCGTTGATAGAGAGAAGCAGAGATATGGAAACGCAAGCCAAAGCAGATGTTGCAGTTTCAACGCGTAATGTTCAACGCGCAATGGAAGCAATGGATCGCGGAGATGAAGCGCAAGCGGCTGAAGAATTTAAATCTGCGCAGGAATTTATCAGTACTTCATCTGCTGCCGGCGCCGGAGGAGAAGCAAGCGCGGCGATACAATCGCAATCTGCAAAAATAAAATCGTACGAACAGATAATGAAAACAGAAAAAGATTCAAGGCGCGCAAAAAAATCAATCCAATACGAAAACTACAAAACACAAAAAAGTAAATAGTTGGTCCTGATTCATTTAAAAAATATTTTCAATCGGAGGAATTATGAATACGACAGTATTGAGCATCAATTGCGGGACGCTGGAACTTCGACAATCATATCCCAAATATGCAGCAGAAGCGTTAATAATTGCAGCGTTCATTCACATTCTCATCATCGGCGGATTTCGAGCATATATGTATTTTGCAAGTATTGATGAAACTATTCCAACAATACGAATAACGACGCGATACGAACTTCTTCCGCAGACAAGTATTGCACAAACAAAAAATACTTATTCCGTTTCTGTTGCAATGCAAAATTCCAAGCCATCTATCGGAATGTATGTTCCGGTGCCGGATGCGGAAATTAATCCCGATGCAACCGTTGCGACTCCTGCAGAAATGAATCAGCTGCTCGGAAATGAATTAGGAAATGAGAACGGGGCTGCCGCCATTTTTGAAATTATTGAAAATGTCGCAATCAATGAAGATGAAAAAGAACCGGAGCCATTTAAAGCGGTAGAAAAAGAACCAATTGCTGTAAGCGCTGTTCATCCTCAATATCCTGAAATTGCGCGCAAAGCGGGAGTTGAAGGAACTGTGTGGGTAAAAATGTGGATTACTAAAGAAGGAAAAGTGAAGCGCGCCGAAATTTTGAAATCGGATTCGCCGCTGTTTAGTCAACCTGCGCTTGATGCAGCACAGCAATGGATTTTCACGCCTGCGGTCATGAATAACGGTCCTGTTTCGGTTTGGGTAACTGTTCCATTTCGTTTTCGGTTAACTGCTCGGTAATGTTAAAAACAATGCGAAGAATTTCTTCGCATTGTTTTTTTTATTTGTACTTTTTATAAATTTTTTTTGCCGTTGAACATGGCAAGCGCTTCTGCTTCAGGTTTGCTTTTATCAAAAATCCAAATTTTTCCATTGATAAAAACTTTATCTGCAAAGTGTTGAGAAAAAGTAAAATGGAGAAAATGAGAAATGGAAATGTTTTTTCATAGCGGTTTATTAGTGTGAGGAGTGGAATAAAAAAGCGAACATCAATTAGTGATGTTCGCCTTTGATACTTCTTGTCATCAAATCTTCTGTAGCGCGATGCGGCTCTTTTCCTTCAAACATAATTCTATACACTTCAAGAAAAATTGCCATTTCAGTTTGATGTTTTTTTGCAAGGTCAACGGCAGATTTACAGGTAGCAACGCCTTCTGCAATCATCATCATTCCCTGCAAAATTTCTTCAAGTTTTCTTCCTTTGCCGAGTTCTTCTCCTACGTAGCGGTTACGGCTGTGTTTGCTCATACATGTTACAATTAAATCGCCGACGCCGGAAAGACCGGAGAAAGTTCTTGGCAGCGCTCCCATTTTATCGCCGAGCCGCGTCATTTCCGCAATGCCGCGCGTAATAATTGCCGCTTTTGTATTATCGCCGTATCCAGCGCCATCAACAACGCCCGCGCCGATTGCAATAACATTTTTTAACGCGCCGCCGAGTTCAACGCCGCGAATATCATCCGACATATACACGCGAAAGTACGGCGCGCTAAAAGCATCGGCGACTACTTTTGCCGTTTTCATATTAAATGATGCTGAAACAACCGCAGTAGGAATTTTTTTAACAACTTCTTCCGCATGGCTGGGACCGGAAAGAATTGCAAGATTAGATTTTTTTTCATGCTCAAGCACATCAAGCATTACTTCGCTCATCGTCATTAAGGAATTATTTTCTATTCCTTTTGCAACATTCACAATTATTGTTTCAGCTAAATCTAAGTGGGCAATATCTTTGAGAACTGAGCGGAGAAACTGCGACGGAACTGCGGTAACAAGTAAATCTTTATTTGCCGCCGCCTCTTGAATATCGGCGGTAATTTTTAATGTCGGGGGTAAAATTGTTCCGGGAAGATAATCGGCATTTGTCCTATTTTCCCTCATCTCATCCGCTTGGTCAGCGCGATAGCTCCATACTGTAACATCGGAGAATTTTTCCGCCAGCACTATGGCAAGCGTCGTTCCCCAGCTTCCGGCGCCAAGAACAGAAATTCGCATAGAGAACCTTATAGAATGTTATGATTAACTGATGTTGCGCAAAAAATATCTGCCTAACAAAGTAAAGTCGTCATGTCCGTCCCGAAGGTCCCGAAGGGATCCCTTTGGGAGATTCCTTCGGAAA
>CAYXEE010000279.1:0-3927 GCA_964463935.1 uncultured Chitinophagaceae bacterium
TGAATTTCTGGATTGGAACAAGCAATTGCGAAAAAAATTATTTTCATTCATCGCGCAATTTAGGAATTGTCGGACAAAGTTCAACGCTCGGCAAACAACTTGCAGAATTTTTCCGAAAAAGCTGGAACAGCGAATATAAACAGCAAATTACTGCGGACGGAAAATATGCGCCGCGCGAACACGGCGAAAAAAAATAATCGCGATGTTGCGAACGTGCATTTCATTTCTTACTTTAGCAGAAAACTAAAATAATACTCCCCCAATGAAAAATATTTATCATTCAATAAAAGATTTTGTTCTTCGATATCCGGCAGTGCTTGCCGCATATTTTATTTACGGCTATTATTTCATCTCCACAATGGATTTTTATATTTCGTTCAAGAAAAAACATCTCAGCGCTTCGGAAACTGTACAGCATTTTGATACGCTTTTTTGGATGTGGGCATTGGCGTATTTGCTGGTGAAAATTATTTCTCTGCGCGAACGGCTTCATGAACGAGAAAAAATCTCGCTGGAGCAGGAACACGCGCTGAAACTAAAAGAAACGCAGATTCAAACGCTGCACGAAGTAATAATGACGTTGAAACATGAAATCAATAACCCGCTGGCAATAATTTTAGGATTTGCACGCCTGCTGCGGAAAAAAAATTTCGACGACGACAGCAAGAAAAAATTAGATGAAATTGAACTCGCTTCGCAGCGCATCAATTCCGTCTTAAAAGAATTCTCCGCAACCAAAGTGTATGAAACGACAATGTCGCCCGTCGGCACAATGCTTGAAGTTCCCAAACCGCCTGAAGATTCTACACGCTGATGACGCTGCACGAACAATGGATGAAACACGCAATACGCGAAGCTGAACGCGCGTACAATAGCGACGAAGTTCCTGTCGGCGCAGTGATTGTTTATCAAAATAAAATTATTGCTAAAGGATCTAATCAAATTGAAATGATGCGCGATCCAACCGCGCATGCAGAAATGATTGCGTTGACTGCCGCGGCGGCGAATCTTGAAAATAAATTTTTGAAAGATTGTACGTTATATGTTACTATGGAACCGTGTCCGATGTGCGCCGGCGCGCTTGTACTTTCAAAAATTCCCACAATTGTTTTTGGATGCTACGATCCGAAAATGGGCGCGGGCGGAAGCGTGATGAATATTCTGGAAAATAAAAAATTTAATCACAGCGTTCATCTTATCGGCGGAGTGTTGGACGGCGAGTGCAGTGCAATACTAAAAGATTTTTTTGCAAAAAAAAGAAAGAAGCGGTAAGTAACCGAAGTTACGCATTGAGTAAATAATTAGCCGCAACCTTTAGGTCGTGGGAAAAAATATCACAACGTGAACGGACTTTAGCCATGAATTCTCAATGCTTTATGGACTAAAGTCCAACTATTTTTGTTTCTGTACTCTACCCCGACCTAAAGGTCGGAGCTATTCGGGAATATAGTTGCGTAACATCAGTTATAAACTGAAGTTACGCAGATGGTCATGCTGAGCGAGGCACGCTTAAGTTTGTAAGGTCATCCTTCGGCGCATCCTTCAAAAAACAAAGGATTTGCTCAGGATGACCTTAATTTTTTGTGCCGAGTCGAAGCATTTTTTTATTTTGCGTAACATCAGTTATAAATTCATAATTGCTCGTTAAATTCCTGTTCCTTCTTTTAGTTTTTGCGCGCGGTCTGCAAGACGCAATGCTTCAATCATTTCATCAATATCGCCGTCCATAAATTTATCCAAACTGTAAATCGTCAATCCGATGCGATGATCTGTTACTCTGTTTTGCGGAAAATTATACGTGCGAATTTTATCGCTTCTATCGCCGCTTCCAACCATAGATTTTCTCGCTGCGGCTTGTTCGTTTTGCTGTTCTTGTAATTTTATTTCGTATAATTTTGAGCGAAGCATTTTCATCGCGCGTTCACGGTTCTGTAATTGCGAGCGTTCCTGCTGACACGCAACAACAATTCCTGTCGGTTTGTGCGTAATGCGGACTGCGGTTTCAACTTTATTTACGTTCTGTCCACCCTTACCGCCGGAGCGATATGTTGCTAATTCAATATCGGCAGGATTGATTTCAACTTCAGCAACATCTTCAACCTGCGGAAGAACAGCAACCGTTGAAGCCGAAGTGTGAACGCGCCCTTGCGCCTCGGTTTCCGGAACGCGCTGAACGCGATGCACGCCGCTTTCAAATTTTAATAATCCGTACACTTTCTCCCCTTCAATGGAAAGCGTAACTTCTTTGAATCCACCTTTATCCGTTTCATTCCAATCAAGCGTATCAACTTTCCATTTCTTGCGCTCGCAAAAGCGGACGTACATTCTATACAAATCTGATGCAAACAACGCGGCTTCTTCGCCGCCGGTTCCGCCGCGGATTTCCAGAATAACATCTTCATCGTCATTCGGATCTTTGGGAATAAGAAGCTGTTTCATTTCTTCTTCAAGAATTTCAAGCTTCGGCTGAAGTTCTGTAATTTCAATTAACGCAAGCTCTTTTAATTCCGCATCGCCGCCGGCTTCGAGCATTGCTTTTCCCCCTTCCAAATCACGATAAACTTTCAAATACTCATCGGCTTTTTTTACAATCGGTTCAAGATTGCGGAATTCTTTGCCGAGCTCTTTACTTTTTGTTTGATTGGATAAAACAGACGGATCAGAAAGAAGATTGTTTACTTCTTCGTACCGTTTTTTTACGCTTTCTAATTTTTCTACTAAAGGATTCATAATTGTTCATTAAAAATTTACTACAAAGCCGCTAAGACACAAAAAATTTATTTTGTTTCATCAAGTTTCAATGCTGCTTTTAATGCGGCGAGAGAAACTTCCATCATTGTTTCATCAGGTTCTTGGGTTGTAATTTTTTGCAGCCATAATCCGGGGGCAACAACAAATCTACCGAGCGCATTCGCGCTGTGTTTTGCAGAATATTTCAAAAATTCATAACCGATGCCGCCGAGAATTGGAATAAACGGAATGTGCGTTGCTAAACGAATCGGAAGCGTAATTTCATTGATGAATAGCATCACAGTTGAATCTACTACGGCAAAAAATAAAATAGCAAGAAGCATAACTTCCAACACAAAACTTGTTCCGCAGCGCGGATGAAAGCGCGTGTACTTCATCGCTTCGGAAACTTCGAGCGGCGCATTTTGTTCAAAAGAAAATATTGCTTTATGTTCCGCGCCGTGATATTGAAATAAGCGATGAACATCTTTCATTTTTGAAATTGCGTAAAGATAACCGAGCAAAATAATAATGCGAATTGTACCGGCGGCAAGATTAAAAAGAAACGGCTTTTGCGCAACATCGAATAATTGCGTTGCGGTAAAAAGCGGAAGCATAAAAAATATTCCTATTCCCAACGCAAGAGAAAAAATAAGCGTAATAACAAGCGCAAATTTAGTTTGCATTTTTTTCTCTTTTTTCGGTTCGCCATTATTCTTTTTTGCTTCTTCATCTTCCATTGCAATTTCTGCGGAATAATTAAGCGTATTGATTCCGATATACATCATTTCAATCAATCCGACTGCGCCGCGAAGAATTGGAAAATTGAGTTTTGGATATTTTTCGATAATTGAAGTAAACGGCTGTTTTTTAATAAGTATTTCGCCGTTTTGCCTGCGCACTGCGGTTGCAATCATTCCTTTTGCGCGCATCATCACGCCTTCAATAACTGCCTGCCCGCCGACTTGAATGGGATTATTGGGATCGTATGCTGGTCTTGTATTTTCTGACATATAAAATAAGTATAAAATTGAAACCTAACAGAAGTTACGCAAAATAAAAAAATGCTTCGACTCCCGCCTTCTCCGCTCCGAAGTCCCGAAGGGATTCCTTTGGGAGAGTCCTTCGTGACCTACGGCGGATTCGGCGGACAGGCGGCACAAAAAATTAAGGTCATCCTGAGCAAATCCTTTGTTT
>CAYXEE010000280.1:0-3927 GCA_964463935.1 uncultured Chitinophagaceae bacterium
TTACAAACTTAAGCGTGCCTCGCTCAGCATGACCATCTGCGTAACTTCAGTAAGTTAACTAATGTTTTTTCTAATGGCGGTCATTAGAAATTGTTACCTAATGACAAATCTGGGTTTAAAGTTGGCGGGTTGCGAGAGAAGTTTGTAGAGGTGCCCTTTTATTGTTTTATCATTCTTTTTTTCTTTTTCTCTCTTGTCGTGCAGCGGTTCAAAGTTGATTTCGGTTTCACAGCTAATTGCAGCGCTAATGCTCGAACAAATAACATCGCATTATGCAGATAAGAAATAATATAAAATTCTTTTTAGTATTTGTTCTTTTTTTATTTTCAGAGGGAAACTCTCAATCTGCAACTACAATAGAAAAAGAAATTCGTTCTATAATGAACGAACAAGTACTGCAATGGAATAACGGTAATATTGAAGGATTTATGCAAGGATACGCCGCTGTAGATTCGCTCCGCTTTGCGTCTGGCGGAAGCGTAACTTACGGCTGGCATGAAATGTTAAGCAGATATAAAAAACATTATCCCAATAAAGATTCTATGGGTACGTTGCTATTCTCGCAAATTTCCATTACCGTTATTTCAAACAATGCCGCATTGGTTTTTGGGAAATGGGAACTGCAGCGTGCAAATGATCATCCGCAGGGACTGTTTACGTTGTTATTTCGTAAATTGAATAATACATGGCGTATTGTTCACGACCATACATCATCGGCTAAATAAAAATATGGAAACTATACTT
This sequence comes from uncultured Chitinophagaceae bacterium, assembly GCA_964463935.1. Lineage (GTDB taxonomy): Bacteria > Bacteroidota > Ignavibacteria > UBA10030 > UBA8401 > JACFMZ01. Next base: position 745 of record CAYXEE010000280.1, read on the forward strand.
TCGTTTTGGTGGGTCCCCGGATTTCTTTTTCTCACATTTATTTTATACAGGTTCAACACAAAAAGCGTTGAATGGGAAAAGAAGTGGCAGGAATCCAACAAACAGGTTGTGCAGCTTAACGGCGATAATGTATCGCTAAAAAATAAAATAATTGACTTAGAAAACAAAGAAACGCAATTTGATACCGATATAAAAAATCTTGTCATCGAACTTAACAACGAGCGGCAGATAAAAGTTGATAATAAATCAGCCATTGATATTTTGAAGGGCAAAAATACATTTCTGCAAGATGCGATTAATACCTTAACTGTAGAGTTAACGGCATCCAAACAACTGATTGCAGAACTAAGCGAAAAAAAATCTTCAACGCCTGCACAGCCGGATTCCTTTTCAGCGCCGGAAGAAGCGCACAGCCGCATTACCGAACTGGAAAAAACAAACGAGGAACAAAAATTTGCTATTCTAACGCTTCAAAAACAGCGCGAACAATTAGAGCAGTGGGTAAACGAAATAAAGAATGAACTAAAAAATAAAGAAGAAGTTTTGAAACAGCGCGAAAAAGAAATTCAATATAAAGATTTTGAATTAGCTTCTGCATTTTCCAACGCCGGCGTTTCAGAATTTGATTTACGGCATCAAGTCGGCAGAATGGAAGTGCAGTTGTACGAGCGCCAGCAGGAAATTGACAAATTACAAAAACAACTTGAACAGAAAGAGAACAGCCGCGTTGTTGTGCAGCAAGCGCCGCAAAGTACGCCTTCTGATGATAAAGCGCGTATTGAAGAAATGCAGAAAAGTCTCAATGAATATCAAGAAGTACTTCAACAAATTTTTGACCAATTAAACGAAGAAGTACAGCATAGAAAAGATGCTGAAACTCAGTTAAAAGAAACTGAAACCCGATTGTACGGATTGGTAAACGACTTAGAACACAAAAGCAAATCTCTCGAAAAAGAATTACAGGAATACAAACAACAATCATAATTGCAATGGAATTATTTCTCGCCTACCTTTGGATTCCCGTTCTTCTTGCTTCTCTGTATGCAGTTGTAAAACTGTACCGAGGACAACATCATTTACATACAACAAACCTTGCCTTGCAGCAGGAAATTCTTTCGTTAAATACCGCCAAAGAAAGTCTGGCAAAAGATAAAACGGAATTACAATCTGAGCTAAGCGGCAAAATTTCTGAAATTCAAAAACTGCACAACGAACTTCATCAGGCGTACAATAACAGCTCCACGCACGAACATTCGCATAATGAATTGCAGGCAAAATTGCATGCGCTGGAATCGCAATTGATTTCAGAAAAAGAACAGCTTGATATTGCGGCGGCGGAGCGCAATTCTTTAACATTGGAAATAGACGCGCTTCACCGCCGTCTTCAACAGCAAATTACATCCGGCACATCAGTGGAAGAACAACTTCGCTCAAAAATTGATACGCTGGAACTGAATATCGCCGATTTAAAAAAAACAATTGAATCGCAAAATTTTTTGCACGCAGAAGAAGAAAAACAAAATCTTTTTTTAAAAGAGCAGATGCAAATTCTCTCCGTGCAAAACAGCGATTTGGTAAACTCTCAACAGCAAAAAGATTTGGAATTACAGCGCCGGATTGAAGAATTACGCCGCTCTGCCATAGCAGAACTTCAGCCGACGTTAACCGAATTAAACGAACAAATTCAACAGCAGCAGATTTTGCTGCACGAGGAAAAAAATATTCGCGCTTCAAGCGAAACAGCGCTGCAGGAAAGCAAAGAGAAATTGTACGGCGTAATAAAAAAACTTGAACATAAACTAGAAAACACAACGCGCGAATTACACGCCGAACAGAATCGTACAACGCTGCACAGTGAACAGAATAAACGTATTTCGGAATTGTTGAATGATTATGAAAATGCCGCTCAGAAATCAGCCGGCAAAATTCCTGTTGCGGCGTTTATAATAGATTCCGATGGCTCGCTGTTATTTGTGAATGAACTGCTTTGTGCTGTTGCCGGAGTTGCGGCGGAAAATCTGCGCGGAAAATTTTTTACGGAAATATTTCCTGAAGAAGATAGAGAATTTTACAAAGAGCAGTGGAACGATACGAAGACTTTTGAAGAACAATTTCACGGCGATGCGGTACTCTGTTCTTCTAACGGCGAGCGGATTCATACATATTGTTCAGTTGCGTTGCTTCCCGGCGGAAGGTATGTTGGATTTTTGCTGGATAAGAGAAAAGAAAACGAAGCAGAACTGCATTCGCGCATAGCAGTCGAAAAAGAGAATGAACTGCAGGAATTAAAATCTCGTTTTATTTCAATGGTAACGCATCAATTGCGGGCATCATTGGTTACAATCGCTTCCAATACAGAACTGCTGGAACGTTTTATTGATAAGTGGAGCGAAGAACGCCGCTATCAAGCGTTTTATAGAATTAATGATTCGTTAAAACAGATGAAAGATTTGCTTCACGACGTTGTTTTTACAACGAACGCAAGAAGCGGTTCTATTGTTTGCAATCCATTGCCTGTAAATTTGGAAAAACTTTGTCAGGAAACAGCAAAAGAATTGCAAAATGAATTGGAAATCAGCCGCCGATTTATTTTTGCCGAGCAGGGAACGCTTGATAATGTACGCGTTGATGAAAATCTTGTAAGAATTATTCTTCGCAATATTCTTTCCAATGCATTTAAATATTCCGGCGACGATACAGAAATTATTTTGCGCGCTGAAATAAAAGACCGGCAGTGCCTTCTTTCCATTGAAGATTACGGCATTGGAATTCCCGCTTCCGAACAGTGCTATTTGTTCGGAACATTTTTCCGCGCTTCGAATGTCGGAAATATTTTCGGCACGGGTTTAGGATTAACAATTGCAAAACAGTGCGTAGAAATTCACGGCGGAACTATTTCCGTTGAAAGCGCCTTCAATAAAGGAACAACCGTAACAATAACAATTCCTATTTACTATGAAACTAGAACTTGACGAACATCTTTTTCCGCCGTTTGAAGGATTTCCCAAAGAGGGAATTTTATTCTTAAAAAAATTAAAAAAGAACAACACACGCGAGTGGTTTTCCGAACACAAACAGGAATTTGAGAAATCCGTCAAGTTTCCGATGCAATGTTATATTGAATCGCTGAAACCGCTGTTTGCAGAGTTTGCGCCGGAGATTGATATTCATCCGAAACGTTCG
>CAYXEE010000281.1:0-3923 GCA_964463935.1 uncultured Chitinophagaceae bacterium
TCGGTAGAAAGCCCGGCAAGCAGCGGATCAATTGTTCCCATAAGTAAATTTGCGCTGTAGCCGCCGGAAACTCCGGCGAACCCGGCGGCGAGACCTGCTACGGGATTTCTTCCTACAGCAAGAAAAATTACTGCCGAGAGGGGAATAAGAAGCACATAACCAATTTCGCTTGCAATGTTCGACATTATTCCGGCAAACACTACAACCATTGTAAGAAGCCGTTTAGGAGAATTTAAAACAAGCAGGCGCATCAACGCGCCAATTAAACCGCTGTACTCGGCAATTCCAATTCCTATCATTGCAACAAGAACAGTTCCTAGCGGAGCGAAACCTGTAAAATTAGTTACTGTGTTTGTAAGAATTCTGTGCAGTCCTTCAATGGAAAATAAATTTATTACGGAAATTGTTTTGCCCGTTCCGGGATGAATAACGGATAATTCCGCCCAGCTTCCAATTGCAGAAAGTACTATAACACTGCCCGCAAGAATAATAAAAATTAAAACAGGATGCGGCAGCGCATTTCCAGCTTTTTCTATACTATGTAAAAGACGGTTGAAAAAATTCATTCGTAGGATTCCTTTGTTAGTTCTAAAAATACAGATTCTAATTTTCCATCATATTTTGATTTATGCAAATGAAGATTTTCATTTGTATCTAGAAAAATTATTTTCCCTTTGTTAATAATTCCTATTCTATCGCACAATTCTTCTACCATTTCCAAAATGTGCGTGGACATAAAAATTGAAACTCCCTCCTTCGATTTTTGCTTAAGCGTATCTTTTACAATGCGCGCGCTTCGCGGGTCAAGTCCAACCATCGGTTCGTCAATAATAATTGTTTTCGGATTGTGAACAAACGCCGAAGCAAATGTAACGCGCTGTCTCATACCTTGCGAATAATCTTCCGTTTTCTTATCAATCCAACTTGCAAGTTCAAGCAGATCTATTACTCGCTCAACATTTTCTTTTAATTCGCCGCCATTCATTTTGTATAAGCCGCCCATATAAAAAATAAATTCGCGTCCGGTTAATTTATCGTACAAATATGGGTGGTCGGGAATATATCCAAACGTAGATTTTGCTTCAAGGGGTTGTTTCGCCGTATCAAATCCATTGATAATAATATTCCCAGCGGTCGGCGTAAACAATCCGGTCATCATTTTTATTGTTGTTGTTTTCCCCGCGCCGTTCGGACCGAGAAAACCAAAAAATTCTCCCGCCGGAATTGTGAGCGAAATATCATCCACAGCGGCAAACGACCCGAATTTTTTTGTAAGATTTTTAAGTTCTATCATAAATTATTTATGCCACAGAAACTGTTTTTACTCCCACTCAATTGTCGCCGGCGGTTTTGAACTAATATCATACACAACACGATTCACTCCGCGCACTTCGTTAATTATTCTGTTGGAAACATGTGCAAGAAATTCGTACGGTAAATGCGCCCAATCTGCAGTCATTCCATCAACACTTGTAACAGCGCGCAACGCTAATGTATTTTCATACGTCCGTTCATCTCCCATAACACCAACAGACTGAACCGGAAGAATAACAGCAAACGCCTGCCAAACGGAATTATATAAATTTTGACTTCGCAATTCACCGATAAAAATTTCATCGGCGCTGCGTAAAATTTCCAATCTCTCTTTTGTTACTTCGCCAAGCACACGGAGCGCGAGTCCGGGACCGGGGAAAGGATGACGGTCAATCAAATAATCTGAAAGTCCTAGTTTTCGTCCGACTGCTCGAACCTCATCCTTAAATAGTTCACGAAACGGTTCAATCAATTTTAAATTCATTTTTTCAGGAAGTCCGCCGACATTATGATGCGATTTTATTGTTTGCGAGGGACCTTTGAATGAAACAGATTCAATCACATCGGGATATAACGTTCCTTGAGCAAGAAATTCCGCCCCTTCAACTTTTTTTGCTTCCTGCTCAAAAATATCGATAAATGTTTTGCCGATAATTTTTCGTTTTTGTTCAGGGTCAGAGACTCCAGATAAACGTTCAAGAAAAATATCCGACGCATCAATAAAATCCAGCGGTATGTGAAATTCATCGCGGAACATTTTTACTACGTTAGCGCTTTCACCGCTGCGCATTACGCCGTTATCTATGTGAATGCAAAATAATTGATCGCCGATTGCTTTATGAAGCAGCACAGCCGCCACAGAAGAATCCACGCCGCCGCTTAACGCGCACAACACTTTTTTATTCCCGACTGTTTCTCGAATTTCTTTTACGGCGCTTTCTATAAACGATTCTGCATTCCAATTCCCCGAACATCCGCATAGTGTGTAAACAAAATTTCCGAGAATTTGTTTCCCTTCTTTCGTGTGAACAACTTCAGGATGAAACTGTATTCCAAAAATTTTCTTCTGAAAATTACGAATCGCGCAAATTCCGGCATTTTCGGAATGAGCAATTTTTTCAAATCCATTCGGCAATTTCGTAGCTTCATCGCCATGACTCATCCACACTTCTGTTGGCGAAGAAATATTCTTAAAAATATCTTCGTGCGAATCAATCAGCAGCAGCGCGCGTCCAAATTCACGGCGCGGCGCTTTATTCACCTCGCCGCCGTTTTGAAATGTAATCAATTGCAAGCCGTAACAAATTCCAAGAATCGGGATTCCAAGATTAAAAATTTTTTTATCAGGAATCGGCGCATCGCTTGCATATACGCTTGAAGGTCCGCCGGAAAGAATAATTCCTTGTGCGTTGAACGACGTAATTTTTTCTAATGAAATGTTGAACGGATGAATTTCGCAGTACACATGTAATTCCCGCACGCGCCGCGCAATAAGCTGTGTATATTGCGATCCAAAATCGAGAATAAGAATTGTTTCGTTATGTATCATATTGCATTACTGTATGAACAGGATTTACTTCAAGATAAAACAAGAAGAGTGAGAGAGCAAGAAAGAATTCTTTGAAATTGTATTAGCGTAACTTTTTGATTAAATTAGTCTGGAAAATGGAAAAAAAGAACGAACATCTGCCGGAAGAGCGAATTGCAATCAGCAACCGCAAAGCGCGGCACGAATACGAAATACTAGATGTGTACGAAGCTGGAATTGTTCTGCGCGGCTCGGAAGTGAAATCGTTGCGGCAAGCCAAAGCAAATTTGCAGGATGGTTATGCAATAATCAATAAAGGTGAAATGTGGCTTCTGAATATGCACATTAGCCCGTTTGAAAAAGCAAATCAATTCAATCACGACCCGCTGCGAACGCGAAAATTACTTTTAAATAAAAGTGAATTGAGAAAACTTATCGGCAAAACAACGGAAAAAGGATTGACGCTTGTTCCGTTAAAAGTGTATTTCAAACACGGCATTGCAAAAGTTGAAATTGCATTGTGTAAAGGCAAAAAATTGCACGATAAGCGCGAATCCATTAAACAGCGCGATGTAGAACGCGAAATGCGAAGAGAACGATAAAATGCCAACTATTCTATTTGTTAAAGGATGGAGATTTTTCTTTTTTGCAAATGAAGGAAATGAACCAATTCATGTCCACGCTCAAAACGGTGAAAAGTCGTGCAAATATTGGATTGATGTTGAAAACTTTGATATTATCGAAGCATATTGTTATTCATTTTCTCAAAGAGACAAGAGAGAAGTTCGCGAAATAATATTCAACAATTTCTCTCTCTTTGTTGATGAATGGGAAAAATTTCAACGGAGGAAACGTGAGTAAAAAAATTCATAAAGTCAAAAATATTTCGTTTGACGACAAGAAAATGTATTTAGCGGTTGATGGAAAAGAATATTCATTTTTTGTAAAAGAAATTTCTAAGCGATTATATAAAGCAACTGCAAAAGAGAAAGAAACATTTGAAATTATGTCGTCCGGCTATGGAATACATTGGCCTCTTATAGATGAAGATTTATCAATTGACGGTTTATTAAATATTACA
>CAYXEE010000282.1:0-3115 GCA_964463935.1 uncultured Chitinophagaceae bacterium
TTCCTAACTTCCCTCCACAATTTTTATTTCTTCTTCGCTACCACTCATCTTTTTTCGGGTGTTATACCACAGAGTTTGAACACTACCGCGGTATTGTATCTGAGCGTTCGCGCAATTTCTTTTAATTTGGGATTGTATGGAATTATTTTGCGTCTCATTGGTATTCACGTTTTCTGACACACCCCTAAATCCCCTCTCGCATATTCACTTGCTCTCGCACAGAGGGGACTTTATATTGTTCTATTCCAAAAGCGCACTATCAACTCCCATCATTTACATCGTTTGTGCTCCATCGTTACGATGGGCTTCAACCATACAACTCCCCTCTGTGCAGCTGGTTTTTTTGTGCGGCGGAGAGAGGGGCTGGGGGTGTGTCGCTTTTGCTTTTCCTACCTTCCCTCCACAATTTTTATTTCTTCCTCCGTTAAACCATAAAGCTCGTACACTGCTTCGTCAATTTTTCGGTCTAACGCTGCGCAAAGAGATTCGTAGCGCGTTACATCCGCATCGGTTTTGGCGGCGGATTGTTTTTGCTTCGCTTCAAGCATTTGGTCAACAAGTTTTACAATATAATCGTGCTGGGATTTTTCTTTTTCAATTTCAAAATTAATTATTTGTATTGGAAGCATTCTAAGATCACCTACTGAAATTCTTGGAAAACTATCCTTCACAATCTTATTTGAAACTAATGGATAAATAAAAGAGATAAGTCGGGAATTAAGAATACCCAATAAATATTTCATTGAAAAAAATTTTTCCTTACCATAAATAACATTTAGAATGGTTTTATAATTACAGTACGTTTCTTCAACATACGTTGCACAAATCTTATAATTATTTTTCCCCGTAATCTCTCTAATCAATATTCTGGGACCCGTTAACCATTCCATTTTTCTATAATCATGTAACCACGAACCATATTTTATATATTCTTTTTTTTGCCATTTTCATGTATATCTTCCCACTTCATTTCCGGAAAGTTCGGGTAAATATTCCTTGCTTATCTTTTTTGTTGAATGAAAAACCCTTTGTTTAATTTGTTCTTTTGTGTGTTTGCTGCTATTATAAGCTTGTGTTCCAAGAGAAGCTTTTGCAACTTCACCAAGGGATTTACTCCTTGAGATAATTCGTTCTAACATCTTTTCCAAATTGTTTGATATGCGAGTTTCAAACCTGAATAATTCTTCTCTTTCCCATTTTTGTTGATTAAATGTTTCCGGTTTGCTTGTGGCGATTAAATCTGTTGAAAATGTTTTGGGAAATGTCCACACATATACTGAGGATGTCTCTTTTTTTAGCGGTTCCTTTTTTAGAATTGTTATCGCAGTGTCTACATTAGCATCGCCAAAAACTTTATGATTAAAAATTAATAGTTTTTGTAACTCAGAATTATTTAACACGAACCCGCGCAGATTGCTTGTAAATTGTAATGTATACCATGTGTTCGGTGTAATATATCCCAACATGCCTTTGGCTTTTAATTTCTTAATTGCACATTCAATGAATAGATGGAATAAATCCGTTTTATATTGAAATGATTTATATTTTGATTGAAGATACTTAGTAAAATTGTTTTCAATATCTCCTTTTGAGATAATTCTATACGGCGGATTTCCCACAATCGCATCAAAGCCGCCGCCATGCCCGCCATCTTTTTGGCGGGGCTTCATTATCTTTGGAAAAATATCTTCAAAGTTCATCGGCTTAAGTTTGTCTTCGTCGTTCTGCTCAAACCTCACAGGTCTTTGAGACCTGTGAGGTTTTTCCTGTTGTGTAAACAAATCTCCATCGTAAATATCCGTACCAATCAAAGAGTTGCCGCAAACAATGTTATTGCTCAAGTTTGGGAGAATTGTTTCCTTAAACATTCCCATTTGGTGCGTTTCGTTCATAGAAACATTTTCCAGCAATTTTAAGTACAGCGAAAGCTGCGTTACTTCCGTTGCTTGAAAATCTATATCAACGCCGTACACATTGTTGGTAAGAATTTCTTTTTTCTTTTTCAGCGTAAGATACAAATGTCCGTTCCGCTCGTACGCATCTTCTTTTGCCGCTTTCTCCGTGTGCGCATTATACCAGCGTTCATGGTATTCTAACAATTGGCTGTACACTTCAATTAAAAACGAACCCGAACCGCACGCAATATCCGCAAACGCCATTGATGAAATTTCATCCGGCGTTTTACCGAATTGCATACTTGTCATTCCCGCATGTTGTTGGCGGGAATCTCTATCTGGATTTCCGATAGAAGCATTCGGAAATGACATTGACTGCGAGGGGGTCGAAAGCAATTTCCCCACCGTTTCGCTTACAATGTACCGCACAATATATTCCGGCGTATAATAGACGCCGCCAGCTTTTCGCACTTCCGGTTTATCTTCAACTTTTACTTGCTTTGCCGTTGCGTGTACAACTTTGCCGAGAAACCGTTCGTAGATACTGCCGAGAATGGAAATGGGAATTTTATCAAAATCATACGGCGAAGAAGGATCGGCAAGTTCCGCGCAAATATCGGCAAACGTTCTGTCGTCCGGTGCGCAAAAAGTATTTCCGTCTAAAATTCTGTGCGGTTTAAAAATAAGTCCGTTGTATTTCGGTTCTAATTTTTTGCACAACGAAATAAATTTATCCCACGCAGAAGTATTCCCTCCCCTGTTAAGGGGAGGGGTAGGGAGGGGTCTAAAACTAATAATTTCTTTTTCTTCAATTCCTTTATCTTCTAAGAAACGGATAAAAACTAAACGGTCGAGCGTGCGCTGCACGGCTTCGGTTAATTCTTCTCCGGTTAATTCTTCGTTTACTTTTTTAAACGCTTTTGCAAGTCTGTTGCGGTAACCGTCCAACGCTTCTAAAAAATCTTCATCAACGCTGCGCAAACCTCCGAGGTTTTTAAAACCTCGGAGGTATTTTCCTTTCGGCTTTGGAATTTTATTTGCGACATATTTTTCTATTGAGCCGTTGGCAACTGCTTCGCGTCCGAATAAATAAAATATCTCGCCGAATTTTTCTTCTTTTGCATAATCGGAATAATGGAATTGCAGAATTTTTCTGTTCAGCGCGTCGGCAATATTCGGTTTATAGCGGCAGTCGAGTACGTGAAAATCTTCAAAATCCG
>CAYXEE010000282.1:3125-3915 GCA_964463935.1 uncultured Chitinophagaceae bacterium
ATTGCCAGCGGAGTTCCGGCATTCCATCCGTAGCGCACTGTTTGGTAATAATCATCGGCATTGGAAAGATTGCGGGAAGGTTTTTTTGCTTCGACAAAAAATTTTACATCGCGGAAATTCGGCTGAACAAAAAACGCATAATCTGCCCGCCGCTGCGAACCTTGCATTTTTATATTGTTCTCAATTTTTACTTCCTGCTCATGCGGATTTTTTTGTGTATCGTGCCGAACATCCCATCCGAGAGCGGTAAAAAATTTATCAATAAAATCCTGCCGCGCCTGCGCTTCGGAATATTCCGGCGAAAGAAATTTATTTTCATTTGCAGCAAAATCGGCTGTGAGCTGACGAACAATAGTTAATGCGTTTTCCATAGTTTATCCAGATACAAAATTTACTAAATGTAATCTTTTTCCCCTGCTTCCACAATTCAGAAAAAATTTGGCACGCCGTGTGCGTAATATAAGATATATTACAAAGGAGAAAATTATGTTACCACTTATTGTTGCATTGTTTACCGCAGGATTGGAAATTTCGCCGCTTGCGTATGTAGAAAACCCTCAATTCAGCGGATTTTCGTATGTTTGCTATTCCGAAAACGGAACGGTTCAACTGATGAGCGTAGAGAAAGTAAATTCCCAAATAAACTCTAAAACTACCGATACTGGAATTTCTACAAACGACATTTACAAAGTAAATATGGAATGCAAAGATGGGCGAATAAATTTGGTAGTTATTTACTATTCTCAAGAATCTATAGCGGCGCAATTTGAAATGAATAATCTTTCGCTCT
>CAYXEE010000283.1:0-3906 GCA_964463935.1 uncultured Chitinophagaceae bacterium
ATGGCGTACAATATTCAAGGAAATATTGCTTACAGAATTTCTTCCACAATGAAAATTAAATATGAATTTGTGTATGATAATGCTGTAAGTCAGGATGCGTATTATTATTCGTACCGCTTTAATCCCGATGGACGTCCGACAAATTACAGCGATGGTTTAGTGCAAACGCTAGATTGGACTCATACAATTAGTAACGCCGCGTTTTATACGTTCAAATTATCGTACAGCGATGCAAATGATAAAACATATGCCTACGAAAATATAAATGATAAACGATATTTACCCTCATTTTATCAAACAGCGCTTCCAATAGTCGGATTTTTAACTGGCGGGACATCCCTTGGCAGAACATTTCGCACAACATCAACGCTTGGGGCTAAGTTTGATATGCAAGCGCAGTTGTTTGACGTTCACGAAGTTAAATTCGGCGCTGAACTTCGTCTGCATACGTTAGATTATGAATCGTATTCGCTTCAATTTGTTAATGCCGCAACCGGTGAAAAAATATTTAAGTTCGATCAATTATATTATAACGAGTCAATTACCTACAAAGCACAAATACCGGATGATAGCGCCGGTTATATTTATTACAAGAAAAATCCTTCGCAGCTTTCAGCATACATTCAAGATAAAATTGAATTGGACAAATCAATTATATTAAATGCCGGGTTGCGCTACGAATTATTTGACCCGAGCGCAAAATATAATCCAAATCTAAGCGAAGAACTCGGCACGCGCGTATCTTTTGTAAATCAAGGCATAACAGATGCCAAAGTGAAACATATGATTAGTCCGCGAATCAGTATTGCGTATCCAATAACCGATCAAGGAGTTATTCGTTTCTCTTACGGACATTTTTATCAAATGGGAAATCTTTCGCGTCTTTATACTAACACAACATTTCGCGCCGCAGGTTCACAGCCGATTTTTGGCAATGCAGATGTAAAACCGCAGAGAAGTATTCAATATGAATTAGGATTGCAGCAAGGTCTTACGCAAGATTTGCGATTGGAAATTGTCGGTTTCTATAAAGATATGAAGGATTATATTTTCCGCCAGATTGTGTATGCATCAAAAGGCGATATTCGATATGAAGTTGAAACAAATTTAGATTATGCAAACTCTCGCGGTTTAACAATTTCATTATTCCAGCGCCGCGCTCCCGGTTCAATTTTCTCATCTTCGTTAGATTATACGTTTTCTATAGCCGAAGGGAACCGGACCGAGCCGCGTTCAGCATTTTTCTACAGCGAAAAATCCGGCAAAAGCACGGAAACATTTTTAGTTCCGTTAGATTTTGATAGAAGGCATACATTAACAGGTACAATTAATTTCAGCCAGCCGGATGATTTTATTGTAAGCAACATTGTACGGTTACAGTCCGGCGCGCCATACACGCCGGTAATGCCGGCAAGTTTATCTACAAACCAAGCGCAATATATTCAGAACAGTTCAGTTAAGCCGTTTCAATGGACTGCTGATCTGAAAGCGGAAAAAATATTTGTTGTAGATGGCGTACGTTATTCTCTGTTTGTTCAAGTAGATAATCTTTTTGATGTGCAAAATCAAAGAACGGTTTATGCAAACAGCGGACAATCTTTATACAATACCAATCAAGTTTCTAATCCAAAGGAATTTGCAGAAATGAAATCGCGTATTGAGAAAGGTCAGCAAGGATTGATACCGCTTTCAGCAATTGAGAAGTATTACGTTAATCCGCAAAATGTTTCCGCTCCGCGTTTGGCGAGAGTTGGTTTTTCAGCGATATTTTAATTCAAAGCGAATATGGGAAATATAACAATGAGAAAAAGTTTAGTAGCAGTATTAGTTGTAGCTTTTGTTTCGCTTATCAATGCGCAAAATAAAATTGATTTTAGAACTGTTGATATTAAATATCTCAACAACGTTCAATTAAAAGAATTTCAACGCTGGCGCGATGAGCAATTTCGTTTGATGAAAACAAGCGGGTTGCAGAGCGAAGTAAAAAGTTTGGTTATTCAAGGGAATAAAATTACATCAATTATTTACAACACAGGCGCTATAAGCAATCCCGGCGTTGGCGAACTGAAACTTAATTTAGTTTGGAATGGCTTGGGATACGGCTACGAATTTGGTCCGTTAGTCGGATCCAGAGTCCCTACGCCGACAACATTAAATTCGTTTGATTCTTCCAGTATTGTAATAGACGGCTTTGGAGGAGCAAATAGAAATACTGCTGATGGAGATTTCTCGCCGGATGGAATTACTAAATGGGGCTGGCTGCCAAAAGCCGGATATTCTGCTCCTAATCAACAAAATATTGCAAGTTGGGGCGCCAGAGGTACTGATTTGCGCTTCAAACCTTCTTCATGGCCAGAAAGCTGGTACAATCCAACTCTTGGAATTTATATCTATCCATCATTTTTAGGAGGCAATTCCACTGTTCCCGATGAAGAAGTGTATTACATAGTTGATGATGAAACAGATAAAGAATTTACATATCGTCCATTTCCTTCAGATTCTTCAAAAGGGGGACTTGGATTGAACCTTGAAGTACGGACAATGCAATTTTCAAATCCCTTGGCAGAAGATATTATCTTTTTAGTTTATACCGGTGAAAATATGAGTCCCCGTACGCTTAAAAAAGTTTTCTTCGGAATGTTTGGAGACCCTCACGTTGGCGGACATACTGACTTTCCCGATGATGCGGCATCATTTATTCCTGCAAAAACTATAGGATTGCCGGATTTTGATAAGCTCATTGTCGCATTTGGCGATACAGTAACTCCTCGTGCAAGAAATATGGTTTACAGTTGGGATAATGATGGTAAAGGAAATATAGCTGGAAAAATTCCCGGTTATTTTGGTTACAAATTTCTTGAAAGTCCGAACAACAGCAACGATGCTATTGATAATGATGATGACGGCTTAATTGATGAAAGTCCATTAAATGATAAGGGAATTTTTATTGACGGAATAAATGTCCCTCTGACAACTGGAATTTATGATACAACAAAGTACAGAAGATTATATGGAACTCCTAAACCCCGTTGGTCTGGCGATGAAAATGGTAATTGGGACGCTACTACGGATGATGTTGGAATTGATGGAATCGCCGGAACGGGAGATTTTGGAGAAGGGAATGGTGTACCAGACCAGCAATTTGATGCTAACGGAAAATGGCTTGGTTCAGAACCAAATTTCGGTCAAAGAGATGTTAACGAATCTGACCAGATTGGGTTAAGAAGTTTTTGGTCGTACACATTTGGCGGAAATAATCGCCCGAAGAATGATAATTTAATGTATAATTCAATGTCCTCAGTTATGGATACTGCGGCATTGCGTTTGCTTTATACAACGAATCCAGCAAATGTTGGCGATTTTATATTTTTGTATGGCTCTGGTCCGTTTGATATGGTCCCCGGTCACCGCGAAAGATTTTCCATTGCGCTTATGATGGGATCAGATTTTAGAGATTTGGTTCTCAATTCTGAAACAGCGCAGCTTATTCTTGAAGCAAATTATCGTTTCGCACAGCCGCCGCCAAAACCGAAAGTTGTTGCGGTTCCCGGCGATGGCAGAGTTACTTTGTATTGGGATACCGGCGCAGAAAACGCACTTGATCCATTAACAAATAGAAATGATTTTGAAGGATATAAAATTTATCGCAGTGAAGATTATACATTTAAAGATGTATTTAAAATTACCGATGGCAATGGATATCCATTTCTCGGCGTAGCGTTATTTGATGACAAAGCAAAAAAATCTGCACAGTGGCATCGCCCGTGGACATCGGCAGAAAAAGAAATTTATGTCGGCGGTTTTCATCCTTCCGAATATCGCGGACGAAATGTGAAATATTATATGGGAGAGCCGAATGATGCTACCGGTTTGCGCCACGAATATGTTGATTCTACAGTTACCAAT
>CAYXEE010000284.1:0-2306 GCA_964463935.1 uncultured Chitinophagaceae bacterium
GAACAAGGGCTGAATCTCAATAGCGTGAGTTCAGCCCTTTTATTTGTGTAATAATAGTTGAAAGGATAAAGTATGAAAACATTTAGCGTAGTGTTGTTATATATTGTACTTTCAACGCTTTGTTTTTCACAAGAAAAAACTGAAAAAACATTTATGCTGCGTAATGGAGATAAAATTTCCGGCGCTGTTATTTCTGAAACGGATTCTTTAATTGTTTTGCAAACTTCATTCGGCGTTGTTGATATTGCAAAAATTAATATTAAGCCGAAAGAAGCAACGCTTCATCTGAAAGATGGAAATCGCTTAAGCGGCGAAGTAGTTAAACAGAATTCGGAAACAATTGTCATTCAATCAAATATCGGAATTTTGACTATTCGATTAGAAGATATTGATCGTATATCCGAAATTGGAGAAATAATTCCGGGAACAACTGCAAAAGAAGAATTTTTTTACAGCAAAGAACGTTTGATAGATGTGTTCTTTGACCCGACCGGTTACACAATGGAAAAAGGAACAATTTATCTTAGCGGTTTATCGTGGGGAGTTGGAATTTCCGATAATTTTGAAATTTCGTCCTCTTACTGGAGATATTTTATTGCGGATTTAAATTTGCGTCCGAAATACCAATTTTACAAAGGAGGAAATGTTGAGGTAGAAGATGCGGCGGCAATTGGTTTTCATTTGCATTCTGCCGGACAAACGGGAAAGCAAAAATTTGCAAAAGAACCATTCGCCGATGGACATCATTACCAAGAAAATTGGAACGAGGTCGGAAATTACAATGATTATTTTATTTGGACTGAACTTTTTGCCAGCTACACGCGCTCATATTTGAAAAGCGATAAGAAAGGCAGAATTGCTTACCACATTGGAGCGAGTGTAATTTTGCATCGCGCTGAAACAATGCCTCGCGCGTGGATTGCAGTGGAAAATGATATTACCGATCGTTTTAAAATTCTCGGTCAGGCGTATTATGATCCGTTTCAACCTTCGTACAGAGAAAGAATAAACAACTCAAAAACAAAAAATCCGTTTGATATTGATTTCGGATTTGTTTATGCCTTCAGCGAAAATTTTCGCGTTGGCATACATTATCAACCTTATGTTATATTATTTTATTACAAATTCTAACTATGAATAAGAAAACTATTAAGGATATTTTCCTTACAGGCAAACGCGTTCTTATGCGCGTAGATTTTAACGTACCGTTGAAGAACGGCGTTATTCAAGATGATATTCGTATTCGTGCGGCGCTGCCAACGATTGAATATGTACTTGAACAAAAACCAAAATCGTTGGTGTTAATGTCGCACCTCGGCGATCCAAAAAAAGATACACAGAAAGCAAAAGAGAAAGCGGAAAAGGACGGCAAACCGTTTGATGAAAAAGCATTTAGCGACGGTAAACATAAAATGAAACCTGTTGTGGAACGTCTATCATCATTAATCAATCGTCCTGTGAAACTTGCTCCTGCGGCATTCGGCGCGGAAACTAAAGCGATGGTTGATGCGTTACAAGAAGGCGAAGTATTGATGTTGGAAAATACACGCTTTCATAAAGAAGAAACAGGAAAAGAAGAGGCAGACCGTGAAAGAATGGCGAAACAACTTGTCGAATACGGCGATGTGTATGTGAATGATGCGTTTGGTACGGCGCATCGCGCTCACGCTTCTACGGAAACAATTGCACATTTTCTGCCTGCTGTTGCCGGATTTTTGATGGAAAAAGAATTGGCATATTTGAGTAAAGCGACAAGTAATCCCACAAAGCCGTATGTTGCAATTCTTGGCGGCGCAAAAATTTCCGGTAAGATTGATGTGCTGCAAAATCTTATGGGAAAAGTTGACGCGCTTCTTGTCGGCGGCGGAATGATGTTTACGTTTTACAAAGCGCAAGGATTGGAAATCGGCAAATCGCTTCTTGAAGAAGATAAAATTGAATTAGCAAAACAAATTCTTGAGGAAGCAAAAGCAAAAAATGTAAAACTTCTTCTTCCGGTAGATTGTGTTGTTGCAGAAAAATTTGATAACGAATCTCCGATGAAAGTTGTGAAAGTTACCGAAATTCCAAACGATGCAGTTGGAATGGATATAGGACCGGAAACAATTGCGCTGTTCAGCGAAGAAATTAAAAAAGCGAAAACTGTTGTTTGGAATGGTCCGATGGGCGTTTTTGAAATGTCGAATTTTGCAAAAGGAACAAATGCAATTGCGCATGCTCTTGTTGAAGCGACAAAACTTGGCGCAACAACAGTTGTCGGCGGCGGCGATTCGGCTTCCGCAATTGCAAAAGCGGGATTAGAAAAA
>CAYXEE010000284.1:2316-3894 GCA_964463935.1 uncultured Chitinophagaceae bacterium
CCAGCAATCAATACGTGCCATTCGACCGCTACCTAGAAAAAGAAGTCTCGCACGTTTCAACCGGCGGCGGCGCTTCGCTGGAATTTTTAGAAGGGAAAATTCTTCCCGGCGTTGCAGCGTTAAATAATAAATAATATTTATTCACTAATAAACCTGTCAGGTTTTTAAAACCTGACAGGTTTTGTCTTTACTAAACTATGGCATATAATCGTTTCGGAAATTATAATCGTCCTAATTTTTTTGGCGGATTCCAATTTTTTCCCCCAGTTATTAAAACATTGCTTATTGTAAATGCCGCTGTTTTTTTTGGTATGATGTTTTTTGGCGGATTTCGACTTGGTAATTTTTATTTTGAAGAATTCATTTATCGCGTTTTTGCGCTATGGCCTCTCGGCGTTGGCTTTGGGTTCTGGCAGCTGTTCTCTTATATGTTTATGCATGCCGGTTTTACGCATATCTTTTTTAATATGCTCGCGCTCTGGATGTTTGGAATGGAATTAGAACATGTAATGGGTTCTCGTAAATTTTTAATTTTTTATTTGCTGTGCGGTTTTGGAGGCGGCTTAGCAAATCTTTTAATTGCGCCGATGTTTACATCAGTTGGTCCAACAGTCGGCGCTTCCGGCGCTGTGTACGGCGTGCTGCTTGCATTTGGTATGCTGTTCCCCGACAGACCAATTTATATCTATTTTCTTTTACCGATTAAAGCAAAATACTTTGTAGTAATGTATATGGCGTTGGAAATATTCTCAATCGGCAGCGTTGATGGTATTGCGCATTTTGCTCATCTCGGCGGCGCGCTTGTCGGATTTTTATATTTAATTGCCGATGGTTATCGTTTTGGCGGAAGGATGTTTTCTCCTCCGCGGGGAAATTTTTTTTCTAATTTTCCCGGATTTGGGCAGCCGCCGCGCAGACAAGACGATTACGGCGAAGTTCAAGATGCGCATGTGTATGATATACGAGACTATCAGAAGAACGAAGAAAATACGACGCAAAAACAAATTGATGAAATTCTCGATAAAATTTCCCGCGGCGGCTACCAAAGTTTAACGGAAGAAGAAAAGAAAATTTTATTTGAAGCAAGCAAAAAGTTAAATTGACAAATTTAAAACGCTGTAATTGTTAGTTCGGCAATTTTGAAATGAAAAAATCTTCTTATGATGTATTAACCGGCGAAATAATATCTGCTGCAATTGAAGTACATCGTGAATTAGGTCCAGGATTGCTGGAGTCTGTATATGAAGTTTGTTTAATTGAAGAACTTTCAAAACGAAATTTGCTAGTGGAGCATCAGGTCAAGATACCAATTACATACAAAGGAAATGAACTTAGAAAAGATTTTATTATTGATATACTTGTTCAAAATGAAGTTATTATTGAGTTAAAAGCAGTTGAGACTGTTTTGCCAATTCATGAAGTTCAGTTGGTTACTTATTTAAAGTTGGCAAACAAACATGTTGGATTGTTGATTAATTTTAACACAGTTTTACTAAAAGATGGAATTAGAAGGAAAGTATATAAATTACTGAAGTTACGCATATGGTCATGCTGAGCGAGGCACGCTTAAGTTTATAA
>CAYXEE010000285.1:0-3890 GCA_964463935.1 uncultured Chitinophagaceae bacterium
AAAAGAAATAATTTTTCCGCAAGTTATTCAAGGCGCAAGTCCATCCAACACCAGCCGCATTCCGTACGCATTCCGCGCGCAGATTTCCGGTCTTTCGGCAAACTCCACATACCGATATTTTACCGGCGTTGTTCTTTCAACAGACGCTTCCGATGCAAATGGTTCGGGAAATAATATTTTTGTAAAAACCGATGGCAGCAGTTTTGTGCGCGCAACAAGTCCTTCGGTAAACGGCTCGGGAAATTACGGCGAGTTTACAACAAACGCTTCGGGCAGTTTTACGGGCTGGTTTGCTATTGAGCCGACAGGCAATTCCCGCTTTACTCCCGGGAATTCTATTTTCTTTAGAATCAATCTCAACAACGGCAGCGGAACAACAACTGTTGCAACAAGATTAACAACTGCGCACAATGTTTCGGTTCTTTCACTTACCGCTGTTTCTACAAAAGATACGGTTCTTGTTCCGCTCTGGTCAAAAATAATTTCCGTTCCCGAACCTTCCGGTTTAGCTTTTTCCGTCAAAGATTCTACTCTGTGGACTGTTTCCGACGGCGCCGGCGGTTCTATCTATAAACTTTCTATGAACGGCGATGTGTTGAAAAAATTTTCTGTGAACGGAAACGATATGGAAGGAATAACTTTTTCTCCGAAGAGCGATACGCTGTTTGTTGTTGAAGAAGGTTTGCGCACGATAGTTTTGTACACGCTTTCGGGAGCAAAAATAAAAACAATTCCAGTAAATATTACCGGCGAAATAAATTTAGGTTTAGAAGGAATTGCGTTCAATACAAAAAACCGTCATATTATTGTCGCTAATCAAGAAAGTCCGTGTGTATTGATTGAACTTTTGGAAAACGGAACGGAATTAAAGCGGACAGAAATTTCTTATGTAAAAAGCATATCGGATATTTGTTATGATGCCGCAGAAGATGTGTTATGGCTTGTCAGCGCAAAATCCGGCGCGTTGTGTAAAATTACCACCGATGGCGTTTTGCTTCAATCGTATTCTATTCCAGTTGTTCAGCCCGAAGGAGTTACAATAGGACCGAATAATACAATGTATATTTCGTGCGATGCAGAATCGAAGTTATATGCGTTCTCAAAACCAAAATCGCTGGCGGAAGAATTAACCCGCGCTTCATCGGCGGATACGTGCGGCACAATTCTTACGTCTGTTTCAAACGCAGCAGCAAAAGATTTTGTTGTGTTGTACGATAATGTTGAAGGAAGCGGGCGGCCGGTTGCCGCATCGTTTATTGAAAGCGACGGAACGGCAAATACAGCGGCAAATAATTACACGCTTGCATATTCTTCAACGGTAGATGGAATTGCAGGAGCGTACGGCGTACTTATTCCCGATGTTCTTCCGAACGGAATTCGCCGCATTGAACGCCGAGCGCTTTCAAACGGAAACATTGCCGGCATTCTATTGAGCGCAAATGGAATTTGGTCCGACGGAAAAAGCACAATTAACCCGCGAAGCGGCGCCGCGCCGATTGTTCTTTCATCATCCGACGGCGCATTTGTTCCTGTTTCCGTTCAACAAACAGATACTGCGCCGGAAAAATTTCAGATATTTCAAAATTTTCCGAATCCGTTTAATCCAACAACAACAATACAATATTCCGTAGGGACGGTGTCTTCACCGTCCCAATTGCACGGATGGGCCTCCGTGCCTACATTAACAACAGTAAAAATTTACGATTGCATGGGAAGAGAAATTGCCGTGCTTGTTAATGAAAATAAAAATCCAGGAACGTACAGCGTAGAATTTAATGCGCACAATCTTTCCGGCGGAATATATTTTGCGCGGCTTTCGTATGCTGGAAAACGAGAGATGTTGAAGTTATTGCTTGTAAAATAATTTTTATTCTTTTAACGCAGATTTGACAATTTGTTAACACAGGTTTTGTACTTTACGCTATATTTTTTTAACAAAAACTAATTACAAACTTTACTAATGGGAGGAACAATGAAAAAAATAAATACGATACTTCTTTTTGTTGCACTAAGCCTTCTATACTCTGCAACAACGTTAGCACAATTTACATCGGGAAATATTGTGGCGGTAAGAATTGGCGATGGAGCTGCGGCTCTTACAAATGCATCAACCGCTGTATTTTTGGATGAGTTTACGGTTGGTGGAACGCTGGTACAATCTGTTGCAATGCCAACATCCGCGTCCGGTAGTAATGCTGCGTTTACAAATTCCGGTACAGCAACAAGTGAAGGACAAATGACGCGATCAGCAAATGGAAGATATTTAATTTTATCTGGGTACGGCGCTGCACCAGGTACAGCAAGTATAAGTGGAACTGCATCAACAACGGTCAACCGCGTAGTTGCAAGAGTTGATGCAACCGGAACTATGGATATTACTACAAAACTTACTGATGCTTACAGCGCTAATAATATACGCGGTGCAACATCAGTAGATGGTACAGGATTTTGGATTTCAGGAACGGGAACGAATCCGGGTGTACGTTATGCTTCATTGGGAGCAACAACTTCAACACAATTATCTACTACTATTACAAACATTAGAGTAGTCAATGTTTTTAACAACCAATTGTATTGTACAAGCGCGACTGGAACATTTCAAGGAGTATCTTCCGTAGGAAGTGGAACGCCAACATCAAGTGGAGAAACAATTACTCTTCTTAATGGATTTCCCACGGCAGCTGGCCCGAGTCCTTATAGTTTTGCGGTAAATTCTGCTGGGACTGTAATATATGTTGCGGATGATAGAGCGAATGGCAATGGAGGCGTACAAAAGTGGACTTATAGCGGCGGAACTTGGTCTCTTGCATATACTCACACAGCCAGCGCAACAACCGGATGCAGAGGAGTTGTTGTAGATTGGTTTGGAACAAATCCAATTATTTATGCTACTTCAACTGATAATAAAATTCAAACAGTTACCGATGCCGGCTCGGCAGGAACGTTAACCACGCTTGCGACCGCCGCAACAAATACAGCATTTCGTGGAATTGCATTTGCTCCCTATGCAACCGTTACATTTACAAATGGTTCTTTGTACGCAGCGCCTGATGGAATTCCAAATACAAATGATAATCCCGTTGGAAGATTTTACCTTGCGGGAAATATTAGTGGAGGCAAAATAAGTTCAATAACGGTAAAACTATCCGGCACTTACAGCGGAGTGTCAGCGTTAAAATTATATTCATCAACATCGTCAACATTTAACGTCGGATCTTCAACATTACTTGCAACAACAACAGACGGAGCAACAGCAACGTTTACAATTAGCGGCGGGCATTCAATTTTTACAAGCGGCGAATACTTCTTTATTGCCGCCGATCTTAATAATTCTGCATCTGGAAAAGTTCAAGCATCTGTTGAAGATGAAACAAAATTATTGTTCACTAATGCGGCATTGTTTGCAACATTTTCAAATCAAAATCTTTCTACAACCGAAGTGCCGCTTCCAGTAGAACTTGTTTCATTTACAGCAAAACAAAAAGGAAAAACAGTACGCTTACATTGGCAAACTGCTACCGAAACAAACAATGCAGGTTTTGAAATTGAGCGCGCTTCAGTTGGACGCGAACTCGCGTGGACAAAAATCGGTTTCGTTGAAGGAGCAGGTTCTACAAATTCAACCACTAATTATTCGTTTACCGAAAGAGCTTCGGAGGGTAGGTATCTCTACCGCTTAAAACAAATTGACCGGAATGGAAATTTCAATTACAGCAATAGCGTAGAAGTGGTAATTTCAAATATGCCGCAGGAATTTTCGTTAAGCCAAAATTATCCTAATCCGTTCAATCCATCAACGGTAATACAGTATCAATTACCGATGAATAGCTTTGTCTCGCTGAAAGTGTACGATATGCTCGGCAAAGAAATTGCAATATTGGTAAGCGAAG
>CAYXEE010000286.1:0-3883 GCA_964463935.1 uncultured Chitinophagaceae bacterium
GTGTTTGTCTATTATGTAGATGAAATTGCCAAATGCGCGTTTGAAGAAACGTTTAACAACGGCAAAATTCCATGGCGCAAACCGATTTCGTGCCATCTGTTTCCAATCCGGCGCAATTACGCAGCCAACAGCATTGGATTTGAATATTTTCACGAATGCGAACCTGCATTACAGCGCGGAAAAAATGAAAATATTCCGCTCTATAAATTTATTGAAGAACCGCTCAAGCGCGCGTTCGGCATTGCTTGGAATAATCAATTGAAAGAAAAAGTAGAAAGTTTACACTAAAAATTATGCTTCATCTCTCGCAAGAACTTCGTTTAATGCAAAAGTTGACTCCGCAGCAGATTCAGTATCTGAAACTGCTGCAATTGCCCACGCTTGCGCTAGAACAATTGATTAAAACCGAACTCGAAATAAATCCGATGCTGGAAGAAGGGGACGACGATGTTGAAGTTGATCAGCCGGCGGAAGAACCTGTTACTGAAGCTCCTGTTGACGAAGAAACGGTAGAAAAAATTGAACAGAAAAAAGAGGATGAGTTTTCATTTGAAGATTTTTTGAATGATGATTCTATTGATGATTACAAAACAACCTCTGCGCCGCGCAACGATGAAGAGCGCGATGAAGTACCAATTGCGGCGCAAACTCCGCTGACAGAAAAACTTATTGAACAACTTCAACTTGCCGATGTAACCGAAATGGGAATCGTCGTTGCGGAAGAAATTCTCGGCAACGTAGATGAAGACGGCTATCTTCGCCGCGAACTTGACGCTATTGTAAACGATATTAACTTAACGCATAAACTTCATTTATCCATCGATCAAGTTGAAGAAGTTCTGCATATTATACAACGCTTAGAGCCGCCGGGAATCGGTTCGCGCACATTGCAGGAATGTCTGCTGATTCAATTAGAATTTGCAAAAGGAAACGAACATTTAATTAAAGCGGCGCGCGTTCTTCTTCGCGATTATTTCGATGAGTTTACAAAAAAACATTACGAACAAATTTCCAAACTTATTGCCATTACATTAGAAGAAGTAAAACAAGTTCTCGAACTTATTGCGCATCTCAATCCGAAACCGGGCGAAGGAACAATTTCCACGCAGGAAAATTATCTTACGCCCGATTTTCTTTTAACAAAAGATGAAAAAGAATTTATCATTCAATTGAACGATAGAAATATTCCTCCGCTCCGCATTAACAGAAATTACCGCGAACTTATTTCGCGCCGCAAAAATAACGTGGGCGCAGATACAAAGCAATTTCTAAAACAAAAATTTGATGCGGCAAAATGGTTTATCGCCTCCATTTATCAGCGCAGACAGACGATGTTAAAAGTAATGCACGCAATTTTAGATAAACAGCGCAATTTTTTTGAAAACGGCGAAGGATTAAAACCGCTTATCTACCGCGATATTGCGGAAATTATTCGCATGGATATTTCTACAATCAGCCGCGTAGTAAACGGAAAATATGTGCAGACCGATTTCGGCGTTTTTGAACTGCGGTACTTTTTCAGCGAAGGAATCAGCACGCAAAGCGGAGAAGATGTTTCGAACAAAGAAGTAAAAGAACGCATTAAAGAAATTCTTGCAGCAGAAGATAAAAACAAACCGTTCAGCGATGAGCATATTGCAGAACTGCTGCAGCAGCAAGGGTACAATATTGCGCGGCGAACGGTTGCAAAATATAGAGAGTCAATGATGATTCCCGTTGCTCGCCTGCGAAGAAAAATTTAATTCAGTTACTGAAGTTACCACAAAGACGCAAAGCAATTTTAGTTTTTCTTACCGTCTGTATATGAAAACGAAAATTATGGAAACTACTTTACATTCTACAACAATTGTCGGACTAATTCATAACGGCAAAGCCGCAATCGGAAGCGATGGACAAGTAACGCTCGGCAGTACGGCAATGAAACACCACGCGAAAAAAGTTCACTCGCTCTATAACAACAATGTTCTTGTCGGTTTTGCAGGCGCATCTGCCGATGCGTTTACGTTAATGGAGCGCTTTGAAGCAAAACTGCAAATGTATCAAGGTAACGTAGAACGCTCCGCCGTTGAACTTGCAAAAGATTGGCGAATGGATAAATATCTGCGCCGCCTTGAAGCAATGCTCGGCGTAATATCCAAAGACCAGACATTTATCATTTCCGGTACGGGCGATGTCGTAATTCCGGACGACGGAATTATTGCAATTGGTTCCGGCGGACCGTATGCGTTAGCGGCGGCGCGAATGTTGATAAAGCATACGCAGCTTTCCGCAAAACAAATTGTTGAAGAAAGTTTAAAAACTGCCGCCGATATTTGCATCTATACAAACGCAAATATTTCTATTCACGAATTGTAATTCTATGAAATCTCGATCAATATCAACGCTTAAAGAAAATATTCTTCCGCAATTAACCCCGACTCAAATAGTTCAAGAATTAGATAAATACATTATCGGGCAGCACGATGCTAAACGAGCAGTCGCCATTGCGCTGCGCAACCGCTGGAGACGTTTGCAGGTTCCCGAAGGAATGCGCGAAGATATTATGCCGAATAATATTATTCTCATCGGACCGACCGGCGTTGGAAAAACAGAAATTGCGCGGCGGCTTGCAAAACTTGCCGGCGCGCCGTTTATAAAAGTAGAAGCGTCAAAATTTACGGAAGTCGGCTACGTTGGGCGCGATGTAGAATCTATGATTCGCGATTTAACGGAACTTTCCGTTGTTATGGTGCGCGCGGAACGAACCGTGCAGGTTGAAGCAAAAGCAAAAGAAATTGCAGAAGATAAAATTCTAGACATTGTCATTCCCCCCGTTAAACACAAAGCAGGATTTTCTTCCGAAACGGCTTCTTCCGATGAAGAATTAAATGAAAAAACACGAGAACGTTTCCGCAAAAAAATTGTCAACGGCGATTTGGACGAACGCGAAATTGAAATTGAAATTACAACGGATAATCTTCCCGCTATGCAAATAATGGGACCGATAAACCTTGAAGAAATGGGAATCAACATTCAAGAAATGCTCGGCGGCGTTCTTCCCAAGAAAAATAAAAAACGAAAAGTTACAATTGCCGAAGCAAAAAAAATTTTAACGCACGAAGAAGCGCAAAAACTAATAGACCACGAATCCGTTACCAAAGACGCTATTTCGCGCGTTGAAAATTCCGGTATTGTATTTATTGACGAAGTTGATAAAATTGCCGGCAACCGCGGCGGCGGACAAGGCGGACCGGATGTTTCGCGCGAAGGCGTTCAGCGCGATTTGCTTCCGATTGTGGAAGGTTCAACGGTAATGACAAAATACTGCTCTGTAAAAACAGACCATGTGTTATTTATCGCTTCGGGCGCATTTCATATTGCAAAACCGTCGGACTTGATTCCTGAATTACAGGGAAGATTTCCCATTCGCGTTGAATTAAAAAGTTTAACGGAAGAAGATTTTGTAAAAATTTTAACGCTTCCGCAAAATGCGCTTTTAAAACAATACACAGAATTATTGAGAACGGAAGGCGTTTCTATTTCGTTTAATAACGATGCAATTCGTTCAATTGCAAAAAATGCTACGCAGGTAAACGAAGAAGTTGAGAACATCGGCGCGCGGCGGCTGCATACTATTCTCACTTCTTTGCTTGATGAAATTTTGTTCAATGCGCCCGATGTAATAGAAGAAAATTCTATTGAAATAACAAAAGAATTGGTTGAAAAAAAACTGAGCGCAATTGTGAAAAACAAAGATTTAAGCAGATACATTTTGTAAAATCGCAGTAAATTTTCCCGAAGTGTAGATAGAAATATAATAACTGAAGTACGCAAAACAAGAAATTGCCTAAAAAGTAAGTTCGTCATGCCCGTCCCGAAGGTCCCGAAGGGATCCCTTTGGGAG
>CAYXEE010000287.1:0-219 GCA_964463935.1 uncultured Chitinophagaceae bacterium
CCGGTAAAACTATTACCGAAGAATTTTTTACAGGGCTTTCGTATTGGAATGAATTTAAAAAACCTAAAAAGCAAAAAGGGGTTTTAGTATATGGCGGAAATTTAGTTCAAAAAAGAACAAGCATAGATATTTATCCTTGGTTTAAGATAAAAGAAATTTTCAGCGAACAAGATAAAAAATAAAATTTATTATGAATGAACGACAACAGCGGTACCAAAA
>CAYXEE010000287.1:238-3870 GCA_964463935.1 uncultured Chitinophagaceae bacterium
TCAATCAGCCAGCTTTCCGCCGAATTCATGGAATTGACGTCCCTTTTAAAAAATTCTCACACTTTTCCCGACGTATCGAAAAAAGTGGATAAAGTTTTTAAGATGCTGATGGATTCAAATCGCAAATTAAGCAGCGAAGCGGGGGGAATGTTCGATCAGATTGAGAAACTTGAAAAAGCGATTGAACAATTAACGGAAGCGAAACGTCAATTTGAGGTTCTATATTCTTCAGGAATACTTTTTTCATCAGAAAAAGAAATGCGTTCGTTGATGGAAAAAGCGATAACAACGGTTGTAAAAGAATTACAAGCCGATGAAGGTTTTATTGTGCTTGCAAATGAAAATGGCGAAGCTCAAGAGATTGTTGCATGCAATATGGATTTAGAAAAAAATCCCGAAGCAAAAGAAATGAGTTCGACGGTAATTACGAATACGTTATCAAAATCTCAGCCGACTCATTTTCCGCAATTCAACGATACGATTGCAAAGCAGCAAAGCATAATTCGGCTGGGAATTACCGCTGCAATGTGCGTTCCGTTAGCCGCCGGTAAAAAAGTTTTTGGAGCAGTTTATCTTGATAGAAGAAATAAAGAAAATCCTTTTACGGAAAATAATCTTCTCTATCTGCTTGCATTTGCGAAGCAAATTGTACGGGGTTTTGAAATTTCGATCGAGATAACTTCGCTGGAAAAGAAACTTGTTGCTGAAACAATAATGAAGTTTGAAGACTTGCGGAGAGAATTTTCGTGCAAGGAAATTATCGGCAGCAGCAAAAAATTATTTGAAGTACTGCGCGTTACTGCAAAAATTGCTCCGACAGACGCTTCGGTGATTATTCTTGGCGAAAATGGTACCGGAAAAGATTTGCTGGCGCATGTAATTCATAAAAACAGCAAACGCTCAGGCGCGCCGTTTGTAACAATAAACTGCGGCGCCATTCCGTATGACTTATTGGAATCGGAATTATTCGGTTATGAAAGCGGCGCGTTTACCGGCGCAACAAAATCGAAGCCGGGGAAAATTGAACTTGCCGACGGCGGAATATTATTTCTTGATGAAATTGGAGAGTTGAATGTTACTTTGCAGGCAAAATTGCTGCGCGTTTTGCAGACGAAAGAGATTGAACGATTGGGAAGCGTCAATTCTAAGAAAATTGATATTCGAATTATTGTAGCAACAAATAAAAATATTACAGAAATGGTTGCAAATAATTCTTTCCGAGAAGATTTGTATTACCGTCTTAAAGTTATAGAATTAACAATGCCGCCGCTGCGTGAACGGCGCGAAGATATTGCAGAGCTCTGTGCCTTTTTTATTACTAAACACTCCAATGATAAATCGCTTTCAATTTCATCTGAAGCACTTACTATTTTAGAAAATTACCATTGGTACGGCAATGTACGCGAATTGGAAAATGTTATTCAACGCGCTATTGTTCTGATGAAAGGCAACACGATTGAAATCGCCGATCTTCCGCCGGAAATTATTGAAGATGAAAATTCTTCTCCAATTATTCCCGCAGGGAAAACCTTGGAGGAGGCGGAAACAGAATTTAGGAAAATGTACATTCTGCGAGTTTTAAGAACTGCAAAATCAAAATCCGAGGCGGCGCAATTGTTGGGAATTAACAGAACGCATTTTCATCGTTTGTTAAGTCAGTTAGGAATTGAATAAAAAGAACGTTGCAAATAACAGGAACGTCTTTTCAGACGTTCCCACATTTCGGATGTTCCTAAAATTCTCAATTTATTCATTTTGGTAATAACCTTATCAAAATTTTAATTTTGAATTATCAAATTGATAAAGATGAAAATGTAATTAGCAAAAATCTTCAATTTTGTATTACTTTTCATAAAGTAATTTCTGGCATAATCTATGCAATTGTAATGTTCGATTTATGGAATTCCATTTCGAACATAAAACAATTTTCTATTTGGCGCTTTTTTTTATTCCTTTAGTAAGTATTATTATGGGAAAAGGAAAAATATTTCAGCGCCCCCTTCCATTCTTAGTTCTTTCTTTCTCTAAAGCATTTTCAATGTTCAGTGCAATAACATTAAGTATCTTTTTACTATTTCTTCCGTTGGGGAATAATTTTTTAATTCAAATCTCCGCATCCTTTTTTGTTTTATTGGTAGTTTCGTTGTGGAAAAAAAATTATTATTTGCAAAGCAGCAATATGGAATATTTTGCGGAAGCATCTTCGCCGGCTGTGAAGATTATTTTTGCTGTTGTATTGCTGCTTTTCTTCGGCGTTGTGCAGATGAGCGCGTTATTGGCGGTAAGCAGCGTGATTATTGAAAAACTATTTTCAAATCCTTCGAATTTATTTTTAGCAGTGAGTTTAGTCGTTGCAGGAAGTATTGTTCTTATCGGCGGAGTTAATGCGATTGTAATTAACAGCACGTTCCTCGGTTTGCTTGCAGTTGTATTATTGTCGGTGTTTCTTGTTTTTCCTGCAAATTTTCAATACAGCATCGAAAATATTTTCCCTTTAGAAATATACGCCTTTGCCGCAAAATATACAGCGCTTGAAAGTGTATTGCTGTTTTCAGTATTTGGCATTATCGGTTTTTTACTCCTCATCTGGTGGATGTGGTGGGTTGACAACGGCGCTTCCCGCCGGCAAAACAACGAAGAGAAACATCAGCGATATGCAATTTCATTCTCTCTTCTTTTTTTACTGGCGGGGGCGTTATTGTTTTACAGAATTAGCGATGCGCCGGCGTCTGCACCGCAAGATACTTCATCCTTTGTAATGCTTTTTGGGCTGCTGTTTTTATTCTTGTTGTTAGGCGTGTTGATACGTTCATTACAGTTAGTTCAAATATTATCTTCGTACTTTTTAGCGAACGCTGTTGTTGGGAAAAAAATAACGGAAAAAGAACTGCTTGTAGGAAAACTTTCTGTAGCGGCGGCGGCAATTATCAATATTTTATTTTTTCCGTTGGTTAAAACGGCAGGCGCAAATTTGATTCACCTGAATATTATTTTCGCATCATCGTTTATCGTACCGCTTTCCGCAGTATATATTTTATTTTCATTCTGGCATCGGTTGAAACGGCAGGGAATTACAGCCGGCGCTTTTGGCGGTATTATCTTTGGTTTTGTAAATTTCATTTTTGTCGTGTGGAATCAGGGTGGAGAACTTCCGGTCTATTTTCACCCGCTAATTTTTTCTGTGGAAAATTTTTTCATTACTATTGCGCTCGGTTTTTTAAGTACTATTATTGTTGAAAGCGTTCAAGAACGAAGAAAAAAAAATATTGACAGAATTGCGGCAGAAGTTCATCAGAAAATATAAATTTGTTTCATCAAATACATATAATTCACTTTATTCTAAAATTATTTAAGGAGATACAATAATGAGGATGATACTTTCTTTCCTTATCGCCTTTGTTCTTAGTTCTTCAATGGCAATCAGTCAGATTTCTATTGAAAAATTTGAACATGTAAAGCCGGACACTATGTTAACGCGCGCGATTGAAGGAAATAAAAGCTCGCTCACTTTAACGCAAAATACCAGCGATAAAGTAGTGTAATGCTTACATTGAAATCGGACTTTTGTTAACTTACAAAATGTGGAACAAAACAAACAGGAGTCAGGTTAATGGAACAGAAAAAGCGCATGA
>CAYXEE010000288.1:0-3867 GCA_964463935.1 uncultured Chitinophagaceae bacterium
TAGCTACACGATCGCAGCGAACAATTCCGCCAAAAATATTGATAAGAATTGCTTTTACATTTTTATCTGCAAGAATAATTTTAAATCCATTTGCTACGGTTGTTGCATTCGCGCCGCCGCCGACATCAAGAAAATTTGCCGGCTCGCCGCCTGCAAGTTTAATAATATCCATTGTTGCCATTGCAAGTCCGGCGCCGTTTACCATACAGCCGACATTGCCGTCAAGTTTAATATAATTCAAATTCGATTTTGAAGCTTCAATTTCCAACGGCTCTTCTTCATCAAGGTCGCGCAATTCTGCAAACTCTGTATGTCGTTCAAGAGCATTGTCGTCAAAATTTACTTTTGCATCGAGAGCAATAACATTTCCTTCTTTTGTAACAACAAGCGGATTAATTTCAAATAATGAAGCATCCGTTCCTTCATACGCTTTGTATAAAGCCATTAAAAATTTTACTCCATTTTTGAAAGCATCGCCGCTAAGTCCAAGAGCAAAAGCAAGTTTTCGAGCTTGATACGGACGGAAACCGATTGCTGGATTAACATGTTCTTTTACAATTTTTTCAGGATGTTCTTCCGCTACTTTTTCAATTTCCATTCCGCCTTCTGTGGAAACCATTACAACATTCATAGATTTTGCACGATCTAACAAAACGCCAACGTATAATTCGCGGGCAATGTTTGCGCCTTCTTCAACCAATAGGCGTTTAACTTTTTTCCCTTCCGGTCCCGTTTGATGTGTAATAAGCTGCATTCCAAGAATTTGCGAAGCAAACATTTTCACGTCATCCATACTTTTTGCTACTTTAACTCCGCCCCCTTTTCCGCGTCCGCCGGCATGAATTTGGGCTTTCACAACCCAAACATTTCCGCCAAGTTCTTTTGCCGCGTTCACAGCTTCATCAACGCTAAATGCAACTTTTCCGCGCGGAACCGCAACGCCGTATTTGCGAAGAATTTCTTTCCCTTGATATTCATGAATTTTCATTAAAACTCCTTTGAAGTAATTTTATTTAACATAAGCTATAAAAGATTTGCTCAAACCAAAAAACTTCTCTTTATAGATTAAAGCTGTGGGGAATAATATTTTCATCTGCCGCAAGGAAAGTAAATTAAAATTAGTTAAAAATAATTCTGCTTCCCTTTTATTAGAAAATTTTTTAAACCAACCAATATCAAAATGCGTAAGTAAAAAAATCTTGAACCGCTTTGGATATGATGCAAAATACGGCATTAAAAAATGCGGCTCTAATGGGAAATATTTATTTGGCGTCTGAACAAAAAATCTTTTCCCTACTCGTTCAACTTCCTTTGCCATTTTTTTTTGATCTTCAAAATTCGCCAAATGCTCAATGACTGAATTAGATATCACAATATCAAAAGATTTATCTCCAAACTGTTTCATAGAACGAGCATCGCCGACCATCGCTAAAATATTTTGCTGTTCAATTTTTTCCAATTCAAGATTTAACAATACAATGGAAACTTCAGTATTATTAAAATTCATTTGTTTCCAAAAAAGCTGCGTGCCTCCAACATCCAAAATTCTTATCGGCTTCGGAATATCTTGGATGATATCTAAAAACAATTCAAATCGTTTTCTCCTAAATTTATTTGCGGGAGAAGTTTCGTTCCGCAAATCAACCAAAAACTGAAGAAATTTCATTTTATTTTATTTTATTTTCTGTGAAATTGATTTTGCTTGTGTAAACAACAGTAAATAATCTCTGCCGCCGGCTTTAGAATCCGTTCCGCTCATATTAAAACCGCCGAACGGATGAACGCCGACTAATGCGCCGGTAATTTTTCTGTTGATATAAAAATTACCAACATGAAATTCATTCTTTGCGCGTTCTTGTTTCTTTTTATTTTTTGTCCATACGCCGCCGGTTAAACCAAATTCCGTATTGTTTGCAATTTCCATCGCGTGGTCAAAATTCTTTGCTTTAATTATCGCAAGCACGGGACCAAAAATTTCTTCTTGAGCTATTGTTGCTTTCGGATCAACATCGGCAATTACAGTTGGTTCAATAAAATATCCGTCATTACCAATTCTATTTCCGCCGGCAACTAATCTTCCGCCTTCTTTCATTCCAGTTTGAATATATTCAAGAATTTTTTCCATTGAACTTTTATTTACAACCGGTCCCATATAATTAGGTTGTTCTTCCGGCATTCCAACTTTTAACGCTTTTGTTTTCGCCGCAACTTTTTCTACAAATTTATCATAGATGGATTCTACAACAATTGCGCGCGATGCGGCGGAACATTTTTGTCCTTGAAATCCGAACGCCGAAGCAACCGTAGCTTGCGCCGCGGTATCAATATCAGTTTCATTATCTATTAGAATGGAATCTTTGCCGCCCATTTCTGCAACAACGCGCTTTAACCAAATTTGTCCCGGCTGAACTTTTGCCGCAAGTTCGTTGATATGAATTCCAACTTCTTTTGAACCTGTAAATGATACAAATCTTGTTTTCGGATTTGCAACCATTACATCGCCGACCGTAGCTCCGGAACCGACAACAAAATTTATTACTCCTGTCGGCAAACCGACTTCATTCATTAACTCAAAAAATTTCCAGCCGATTGTCGGCGAATCGCTTGATGGTTTTAAGACAACTGTATTTCCTGCAACAACTGCTGCCGAGGTCATTCCGACTAAGATTGCAAGAGCAAAATTCCACGGTGGAACGACTACGCCAACGCCGAGCGGAATGTAGCGCAGTTCATTTTTTTCATCGTTAATTTTTGTCAGCGGCTGAGGAGCGGAAAGTCTGAGCATTTCGCGTCCATAAAATTCAAGAAAGTCTATTGCTTCTGCCGTGTCGGCATCTGCTTCTGGCCAGGTTTTGCCCACTTCATAGGTAAGCATTGCAGAAAATTCAAATTTTCTTTTGCGCATCAACGTTGCGGCTTTAAAAAGAAAGTCTGCGCGCTTTTTTGCCGGAACATTTTTCCACGTTTCAAATGTCTTTGCGGCAGTTTCAATTGCTTTGTTTGTTAATTCTACATTTGCTTTCGAAAAAACGCCCACAACTTCAGCCGGTTTTGCCGGATTATATGAAGTTAATTTTTCATTGGCGGCAAATTTCTCGCCGCCGATTACAACAGGATATTCTTTCCCGAGTTCGGCGCGAACTTTTGCGAGGGCTTTTTCCATCGCTTTCTTGTTAGCGGATTTTGTAAAATCCGTAAACGGTTCATTTTTGAATTTAGTTGGCATATACGCTCCATAGTTATGTAAAGACTTGCCAAGTTTTTTGTAACTTGGCAAGTCTAGGTAAATAATTTTATGGAAGAAGATAAGATTTTTTTGGCAGGTAAAAAAATGGAAAATCTATCTGTTTTAGAAAAAGCGGTAGCGCAAACTGAATCGCAATGAGAACAAATCCCAAATCCATCTATCTTTGGAATCATTATATTCTGTTTTATTTAGTGAATCATCATACGATGCATTAATGGATAAACTCACATTATCCTCTATAAAGTAAGAAAATTCACCAAAGAGTCTTAAAGAATTTAAAAAACTGAAATAATTTCTGAAATCACTATTGATATAATAATTTTGTTTATTATACTGTACACCCAATAAACATAAATATTTCTCTTTAATTTGGTAGCCAAGACTTGTATTTACGTATTGATTAACTCTATTTTGCTTCCCTAAAATTGGAAATCCTAAATAAAATTATTATTCCATTGTAGATTTAATGAAATTGGGCTGTAATAACTTCCCGAAATAAAAATATTGTTTTGCATGTGTTTATCATACTTTTGAGATGTAAAATAATTTTGAATATATTCATTTCTAACTGAAGTTACGCAAACCGTGGAATTTGTAGATTCCACAAGAAATTTTTAGGA
>CAYXEE010000289.1:0-3866 GCA_964463935.1 uncultured Chitinophagaceae bacterium
ATGCATTTTTACAGAGTTATCTTCTAAAACTTTCTTAATCTCCGATGTATGAACTCGTGAAATTCCTCTGTTGGACCCCATCCAAAAATTGCCGCTTTCATCTTCTACAATGTGCGAAACAATATTATCATACAATCCTTGCTTTGTTGTAAGCGCTATAAATTTTTCGGTTCCTGCTTTGTAATACTCCGGCAACAATATCAGTATTCCGCCGCCGTATGTTCCGAACCACAGCGCTCCATTGCGCTCTTGATGAATGGAGCGAATATACGAACTGAGTATCGCCGATGCATCGCCCTCAATCGAAATGATATTCACCGGAAGTAATTTATCATTTTCAAATCTATTTAATCCTTGCGATGTGCCAATCCAGATTGTGCCGTTACGATCTTCAAAAATAGAATGCACTTCAGAAAAGACTAATCCATCGTTCAAAGAAAATTCACGAAATGTTTTTCCGTCGTAATAAAATAATCCGTTAAGAGATCCAATCCATAGTCTTCCTTTTGAATCTTCTAACAACGCGCGAATATCAACGCCGTTAAAACCTTTGGAAGAATCAAATACAATTCCCGGTTTTGTTATATCGTTGAACTTTGCAAGCCCTCTCGATCCGACCCAAATATTTTTTTGGGAATCTTCAAACAAAGACCAGACGCACATATTCGGGAGAAATTTATTGATTGTAGAATATATCGCTCTATTATTTTTCCATTCGTACACGCCGCCGCAGTTTGTTCCGAAAAGCATTGTTCCATCTTTCCGCAGCGCCAAGGAAAGCATTTTTTCTTCTGCAAGACCTTGCTCTTTCCCAATGGTCGTAATAGCTGCAGGGCGTAATTGATGTAGTCCGTTCGCTTGAGTTCCCGCCCAGATATTTCCTTCATTATCTTTGAATACTCGATTAAACTCATTATCGTACTTGCCATTCACAGTCGTAATTTTTTGAAACGATGTCCCGGTAAAAATTGCAAGCCCATTATAACTTGCAACCCACAATGTACGTGTTTGATCGACATACAATTGATGAATAAAACGCGAGTAGAGTCCATCACTCTCTGTGGTCCAGCAAGGATAAGACGCTCTTTAATTTTTCCTTGATCATACAACACAACGCCATTTTCGTCCGTCGCAAACCAATATTGACCGGAATGTTTTGGATACTCGACAAAACTTTTAATGCTGCTTCCCAGTATCGATGAAAGATCGAGAACTCGAACAACAGAATCGCCAAGTGTTCTCAGTAATTCTTTGTTATGAAATAACCACACACCTGCAGAATCCTGAACAGCTTGTTGAGCAAGAATCGGATTTTCTATTACCTCTTTCAGAATAAATTGTTCATTCTGAAATCGATACGGTTTTCCATTGGCGGAAATCCATAAGACTCCCCGCGTATCTTCCGCCGCAGTTAATGGCGAATAAATACCGTCGCCGTCTTTAATAGTAAATGTTGTAAAGATATTCTTTTCATACCGCACAAATCCGCCTTCGGTACTTAACCACATCGTTCCCTTCGGCGAATAATAAATTTGCAAGATTCTATCGTTGAGCATTCCTTTTGAATTTGACCTGTCAAACACAGTAAATGCAACGCCATCAAAACGCACTAAGCCGCCGAATGTTCCGAGCCAAATATATCCGTCGTTAGTTTGGATTATGGAATTGATAGAACTTTGCGGAAGTCCATCTTCCATATCCCAGTTGCTGGAAACATATTGCGTCTGCAACTGCTGCTGCGAAAATGCAATTTGAACAAAAAGGAGAAAAAATATTTTTGCAACGCTTTTCATTGGCTCAAAAGTACTCATTGGCATTACAAAAAACAAAAAAATATTCGAGAAAAACTCAGGTATTTTTTGTTGTAGGAAAGTTTATTGTTACTTCTTCAATTTCATTTTCATAATGTGAATTTTGTTTCGCTTTGAAGTTTCGCAAAATATATTCCTGATGAATTTTTCGAAGCGTTCCACTGAACAGAATAATTTCCCGGTTTTTTCACTTCGTTCACCAATGTTGCAGCTTCTCTTCCAAGCGCGTCATATACTTTTAATGTTACCCTCACCCCTTCCCCTCTCCCTAAGGGAGAGGGGAAAGGAATTTGTTTCAAGCGATATTCATATCGTCCCGCATTAAGTTTTGTGTCGGTGTAAGAATATTCTTTTGGAGAGTTACTTGTTCCGCTTCCGTCAACGAAGCCAGCTTGAATCCATGCTTGGTTCAGGGTTTGTGGTTCATGGTTGTTGTTTTGAGACGTGAATCCTGAACCTTGAACCATCTTACGTTCTACCGCGAATCCCGCATTATGCACTTCCGTTGCTGTTTGCCATTTCAATTCCACTAAATTATTTTTTACAGAAGCGGTGAACGAAACTAGTTCTACCGGCAGCGCGCCGCTTGTAATTCCGTATCTACTTGCAAGATATTGCTCAACGGTGTTTCTATCAGACGCGCTTAGATTTGTATTGTAAAGAATCACTTCCGCAATATCTCCATTAAAATAATAGGCGCCATCGCTACGCACGCCGAGTAATAAATTTCCGCTATTTGATGAAAGAAGATTGCTTGCAGATGTTCCGCCGTCAATTCCATCTACACGAACCGCGCCGCCGCTTGATGAAGCTCTTGCGGAAAAAACATGCGCGCTGCCATTGGTATAATCTCCGGCAGTTCCTTTATCCAAATAAGCAGAAGTTATGGGAATAAATCTTGCGCCAACTCCATTTAAGTGATACTCAAATTGCTCTAAGGCTCCGCCAGCTATTAAAAACTGTATATCGCTCGAAACAGATTTTGCCACAATAAACATTTCGTAAGGATTACTTTGTATTCCCAAAGTTGTAGATGCAGGCAAAACCATTTTTGAACTTGTGCCATTGAAGCGAATAATTGGTTTACTGTTTATTGCATTTTCTACAACTGTTGGCTGATTGCTGCCGTTTGTTTGAACTGCATTGTTACCTAAACCCGAAACATCGCCCCAATTTGAAACCAAATTACTCGCTGATGTTACTTCCAAATCGGCTCGTAAGTGCATTTTTAAATTTGCTGTTGGCAGAGGCGATAAAAATATTTTTTTACTATCGCTTTGCGTAGCATTTACCGCTAATTTGCAGTAATACAAATTGTCGTTTGTTAGCCCGTTTATGGTTGCGTTTACATTTGCATCTTGCCCCGCCGGAATGGTTACTTGTTGTAATGCAGTGCTTTGGTTAAGATTATTGGGGTCAGTTCCGTAAATAAAGTTATAGGTTACCGTTACGCTCTGCGCGGGATTGCCGGAAATTACTCCGTTGACAGTAAACGAAGTTAGTGAATTTTGCGTTAGTGAAGTTATATATGGCGTAAGCGGAATGATCGCCGCAGGTGTTGCCGTTGCAATTTTTAGTTTACCGTTAATGGCATAAGCAGGATCGCCAAAAGTTTCGCCATCACGTATGCTTCCTGACCCTGACGAATTCCATTCCGTGGCATTGATATCATATACAGCGATTAACACATTCCACACTTCGTTGGGAAGGGTAACAATACGGCTTTGGTGTGCGGGAACAATGTAACTATGCTCGGTTCCGGCTACGTTGCGCAGAATGTAAGTATGCGGTGAACTATCGCGGTTATAAAGCTCGAATGTGGCTGTGGTATATGTTGAAGAAACAGCGGTAATACCCAACCAGTTTGATTCTTCGTATTCAAAAAGCGAATAATTTGCCACTGCAAATGGATTTCCATTATAAGAAATTTCCATGTCCCATAATCCTCCGGCAGCAACATAAGCCGCCGAATTCGCCGGAATGGTTTGGGTGTAGGTATTAGTGTAATGCTTACATTGAAATCGGACTTTTGCTAACTTAAGAAATGTGGAACAA
>CAYXEE010000290.1:0-3538 GCA_964463935.1 uncultured Chitinophagaceae bacterium
TTAATTTTTTGTGCCGAGTCGAAGCATTTTCTTATTTTGCGTAACTTCAGTTAATAAGCAAAATAATATCATCTTTGTCCGCTGTATCCACTCTTGCAGCAAGCGTTTTCATCGCCAAAAGATAATCCGGCGTTGGTATATAGACAGTTAAAAACGGCTTCTCAAAAAGAATTACTTGCTGATGTTGAGTTAAAAATCCTTTTACCCCGTCATTTAACCAATCTTTTCGTAAGTCAAATTGTACCGCAATTTCTTCTGCAGCTTTTCGAATTTCTATTGCCGGCTTAAATACTGCATCAATATCTTTAGTGCTCGGACGCGCATCAAATGCAAGACACATAACTGCGCCGCCGTAAAGACAAACTTCCCCCTTAATTCCTTTGATTTGAAGTTTGTCATTCAACAATTGAAGATATTTTAATATCTCATTTTTTTCCAAAATTATTCCAGCCCTGCGCGTTTAGAAATATAATCTACATTCGTCAAACTTTTGGTCGGATCGAGAACTATAAGATTATCGCTTGCTAAAAACTTGTACATCTAAATCTTTACAGATTTTCTTTGCAAGTATTTCATTAATCTCATTATGTCTTGGAATGCTTGATGATTTTCTTTTTTCTCTGTTTACATAAATCGTATGATTTGCTCTTTCACGTAAAAATTCACACCCATGTAACTCCAGATGTTTTAGTAAATCACGGCGTTTCACGCAAAACAAAATTCTCTTTTATAACATTTTCTGTATCAATATTTTCTTCCGCTAAAGTTCTATTGGCTTCCAGCGTCATTTCAACTGCTTCTTTCAGATTGGCTCTTGTTTCATCAAGCGTTTTCCCTTGTGTATTTGCACCGGGAAGTTCTTCAACAAATCCAATATACCCTTCTTCAACTTTTTGAAAGACTGCTGTTAATTTCATACGCTCTCCGCGACTATTCTAAACCAACACGTTTAAAAATATAATCTACATTCGTCAAACTTTTGGTCGGATCGAATGCTTCGTCAAGTTCTGCATCATTAAGCGTCGAAGAAATTTCCGGATCATTTCTTAATAATTCTTTAAAATTCTTTTTTGACTGCCAAACATCCATTGCATTGCGCTGAACAATTTTATACGCATCTTCACGTTTCATTCCTTTTTTGGCAAGCGCAAGTAGAACCGGCTGTGAATAAAGAAGTCCATGCGTAATATCAAGATTCTTTTTCATATTTTCTGGATACACAATCAATTCATCAACAATGTTCGTTATTTTTACCAGCATGTGGTTAAGAAGAATGCAAGAATCGGGAACAATAATTCTTTCTACGGATGAATGCGAAATATCACGCTCGTGCCACAACGCAACATTTTCCATTGCCGCTTGAGCGTTGCCTCGCAGCACGCGCGCAAGTCCTGAAATTTGCTCGCACGTAATCGGATTTCTTTTGTGAGGCATTGCCGAAGAACCTTTTTGACCTTTAGAAAAATATTCTTCCGCTTCTAAAACTTCCGTTCGTTGTAACTGGCGAATTTCAGTTGCAAATTTATCTAACGAACTGCCTATAACAGCAATTGTGCTGAGAAATTCCGCGTGCCTATCGCGCTGAATTACTTGCGTTGAAACCGGCGCCGGTCGCAAACCAAGTTTTTCGCAAACATATTCTTCTACTTTCGGACTGAGATGCGCAAATGTTCCGACAGCGCCGGAAATTTGTCCGACTGAAATTGTTTCAATTGCATGCTGAAGGCGAACAATATTTCTTTTTGTTTCATCATACCAAAGTGCAAGTTTCAATCCGAATGTTGTCGGCTCAGCGTGAATTCCATGCGAGCGACCGATCATCACAGTCATTTTAAATTCTTTTGCACGGCGTGCAAGAACATCTCGCAATTCTTCTAAATCGTTCAGAAGCAAATCGCCCGCTTGTTTCATTTGAACGGAAAGCGCCGTGTCAACAACATCGGAAGATGTCATTCCAAGATGAATGAAGCGCGATTCTGCTCCAACAAATTCTCCTACGCAGGTTAAAAAAGCAATAATATCGTGTTTTACTTCGGCTTCAATTTCATTTATTCTATTGACGTTGAATTTTGCTTTTTCACGAATTACTTTCACCGCTTCAGCGGGAATTACTCCAAGTTCTGCCTGCGCCTCGCATGCAAGCAGTTCTATTTCAAGCCAAATAGAAAAACGATTTTCTTCGGTAAATATTTTTCCCATTTGCGGGCGCGTGTATCTTGCAATCATACTTTATTTTTGTTTTTCCAATGTCAATTCAACTTCAATAATTTTTTTATCGCGGTAAATTTTTAATCTCCAAATATTTCCCGGGCGGCTTTCCTGCATAACGCTGATCAATTTTTCTTCATTGGCAATTCTCTCGCCGTTTATTTCAACAAGAATATCGGCAATTAGTATTCCCGCTCTTTCTGCCGGACTATTTTTTTTCACATCGCTCACAATCACGCCCATCGCCTGTTTCAAACCGAAATAACGCGCAATTTGTTCGTCCACAGCTCTAATTTCCAAGCCGGTCCAAAAATTGCGTTCAACTTTTCCTTTGCGCTTTAGTTCATCGGCAATTTCTTTTACGCGATTGATTGGAATTGCAAAACCATAACCGATAAACGCTTGACTCACTCCCGCCGTGTAGATGAGTGTGTTAATTCCAATAATTTCTCCTTCCGCATTTACAAGCGGACCGCCGCTGTTGCCGGAGTTAATAACCGCGTCGGTCTGAATCAATCCGCGATAGGAGCGATTATTATCAACATTCAAATTCATTCCCTTCGCGCTTACCACGCCGACTGTTACAATCGGTCGGTCAATATTATCAAATAGTCCGAAGGGATTTCCAAAAGCAATAACCCACTCGCCAATCATTACATCGTCGGAATTACCGAGTTTTGCGTACGGAAAATTTTCCCCTTTCACTTTTAAAAGCGCAACATCGGAAATTTGGTCTGTACCAATAAGTTCGGCAGGATATTTTTTACCGTTCGTCATAGTAACGGTAATTTCTTTTGC
Source organism: uncultured Chitinophagaceae bacterium (assembly GCA_964463935.1). Classification (GTDB taxonomy): domain Bacteria; phylum Bacteroidota; class Ignavibacteria; order UBA10030; family UBA8401; genus JACFMZ01. The sequence continues at coordinate 3,007 of CAYXEE010000290.1, forward strand.
GTTTCCGGCAACGTGATCATTTGTAATAATGTATCCATCGGTAGAAATAATAACGCCGGAACCGAGTCCTTTCACTTCTTGGCGATAATTTCTATTTCCAAAAAATTGGCGGAAGAACGGATCGTTTCCAAAAAAATTTGCAAACGGATCGCGGTATTCGCGCACTTCTGTTACGTTAATTCCAACAACTGATGGGCTCACTTTCTCAACGGTTTGCGTTACGGCATTTTGCCGCGATTTTGAAACTTCTTCGCTTTTATTTTGTGAAACCGCCAAAGATGCGGCACAAAGTAGAAATAAAATTATTTTTTTCATACTTCTTATTTCCCTAATTCTTTCAACGGTTGAATATGTTTAGAAAGGCAAATTGCGCAGACCAAACTGCCGGCAGCAAAAAATTGTTCAACCGATAAAATATTGATTAAAAATAATTCTATAAAACTTCTTGGCAGCAGCAATGTAACAACGGGCGCAGCAACTAATGCAATTGAACTTGCAGCGTGAACATTTTTTACAATTTTATTAAAAACAA